>NZ_JBYSZG010000022.1:69933-86793 GCF_058786935.1 Rugamonas sp. FW305-51 | reverse complement strand
AGCTGGCGTCCCCAGGGGGATTCGAACCCCCGTACTCACCGTGAAAGGGTGATGTCCTAGGCCTCTAGACGATGGGGACCAGGAACTGCCACTACTTAGACCCCATCATTTCTGCGCTTATTGGTGGAGGTAAGCGGGATCGAACCGCTGACCTCTTGCATGCCATGCAAGCGCTCTCCCAGCTGAGCTATACCCCCCGGGCGCAGAAATAATAAAAGCCGCATTCGCGACTTTTGTTTTCACTACTTGTTGCTATCCAGCTTGAAGCCAAACATCAAACAATCAGTACAAACAACGTCAAACTACATCTACTGCTTTACAACCTTGGCGTCCCCAGGGGGATTCGAACCCCCGTACTCACCGTGAAAGGGTGATGTCCTAGGCCTCTAGACGATGGGGACTGCGAACAACCAATACTGCCTCTTTAACACTGCCAGGACCAACTACATCCTGGTGCTGGTGGAGGTAAGCGGGATCGAACCGCTGACCTCTTGCATGCCATGCAAGCGCTCTCCCAGCTGAGCTATACCCCCGTGTGCTGCAGAAACAAGAGTATAGCAAGAATGTCGTTTTCTGCAAATACCCTTTTGCAACTTTGCTGGTTTATTCTCAAATTCTTTAAAAACAAAAATCAGAGAAACTTGGCCAGGCGCGAGAGAATAGCCTCTCTGCCGAAAATTTGCAAGACCGAATCGATGGCAGGCGTTTGCAACTGGCCCGTTACGATCAGGCGCAATGGCATGGCCATCTGCGGCATCTTCAAGCCATGCGCGGCCAGCACTTCCTTGATCATGGCCGACAAAGCTTCCTTGGTCCACTCCACCGTCTTGCAGCGCTCGGCGAATTGCGCCAGCGCCGGCTCCACCGCTTCCGTCAGGTGCTGCGCCAGCAGCGTCGCATCGGGCTTGGGCTCGCGGTAGAACAGCATGGCGGCATCGGCCAGTTCGTTGATGGTGTTGACGCGCTCCTTCATCAGCGCCAGCACGGCCGGCAGTTCGGGTGCGCCGTCGAAGTCGGCACCATCGGCCACCATGCGCGACATGGCCAGGTTGGCCAGGCGCTCGTTATCGGCCTGCTTGATATAGTGATTGTTCAACCACGCCAGCTTTTCGTTGTTGAACTGGGCGGCCGAACGGGTCAGGTGGTCCAGGTTGAACCACTGGCAGAACTGCTCCATCGAGAACACCTCGTCGTCGCCGTGACTCCAGCCCAGGCGCGCCAGGTAGTTCAGCATCGCTTCCGGCAGGTAGCCCTGGGCCGGGTAGTCCATCACACTGACGGCGCCGTGGCGCTTGGACAGCTTCTCGCCGTCCGCACCAAGGATCATCGGCAGGTGGCCATACAGCGGCAGCGGCGCGCCGATCGCGCGCAGGATGTTGATCTGGCGCGGCGTGTTGTTGACGTGATCGTCGCCGCGCAGCACGTGGGTGATGCCCATGTCCCAGTCGTCCACGGCCACGCAGAAGTTATAGGTCGGCGTGCCGTCCGGGCGCGCGATCACCAGGTCGTCCAGCTCCTTGTTGGAGATGGTGATGGCGCCCTTGACCACGTCGTCCCAGGTCACGTCGCCGTCGAGCGGGTTCTTGAAGCGCACCACGGGCTTGCGGTCGGCGGGGACGGCCGGCAGGGTCTTGCCCGGCTCCGGACGCCAGGTGCCGTCGTAACGGGGCTTGTCGCCGGCCGCGCGCATGCGCTCGCGCATCGCTTCCACTTCTTCCGGCGACGAATAGCACAGGTAGGCCGTGCCCTCTTGCAGCATCTGCGCCACCACTTCGCGGTAACGATCCATGCGCTGCATCTGGTAGAACGGGCCTTCGTCGTGATTCAGGCCCAGCCACTGCATGCCGTCGATGATGGCTTGCACCGCGGCCGGCGTGGAGCGTTCCAGGTCGGTGTCTTCGATACGCAGCACGAAGGTGCCGCCGAAGTGGCGGGCGAAGGCCCAGGAGTACAGCGCCGTGCGGGCGCCGCCCAGGTGGAGGTAGCCGGTAGGGCTGGGAGCGAAACGGGTACGGACTGGCTTGGCGGGTGCGATGGTCATCGAAGTAAGAAAGCTTGTATGTAAAAGAAGCTATTTTACCGCGTTGCCGGACGATCGCGAACAGGGAGGCGCCTTAGCCTGCATCAGCACCGCCCCTCCCCCGCTTCGCTAGAATTCTTCAGACACTGCAGAACGGAGCACCGCAATGAACACAGAGCAATTGATCGGCTACGCCCTCCCGGCAATTAAACCGCCTTTCGACCACACCTATGTCGTCAGTAGCGATGGCCACGTCTGGCCCTGCTGTGGCAGAGCCGTGGGTGGGCGGATAATTTGCGCCGGGCGCGGCGAGTTAGCTATTGCGTGCTGCCTGGCACAAAGCGATCTATTGGCGGGAGTCATATATGGGGTCACTGGCATGTGCCACCAGATCGCCAACCGCATTCTCTATCCGGCCGCGACAACTGTCGCTAACGCGCGCGGCTATCGTGTGTCCGTAGTAGTATTTGGTGAATATGGGAAGAATCCCGAAAACGGACGGCGCTATGCGCCGCCCGTGCTTGCTTGGCCGGAACTGAAGCTTTGCTGGCCATCCCTTTCTCAAGGAGGGAAGACATGACGCAAAACGAATTATTTGCCACCAGAATGAAGGAACTCTATCGCCAGCAGCAAATCGAAGGTGCGTGTATCGACATGCGGCGCGCTACCCTGGTGGCGATGGCGGACGTGTTCATAGGACCGGATTTTGATTTCGACAAGATTGACGCCATGGAACGGCTACAAACTGCGCTGGACCAGCGTATGGTCGAACTATATCGTCAATTGGAATGCGAACAAATCCGTGCCGGTGAATATGTCGACGCGGCGAACGACCAAATCAGCCAATTCTCGCGCAATTGCGAACAACTCATCGGTAGCGAAGACTTTCGCAAACTATTTGATGTTTCAGCTGCCGAGTTGACCCACCTGATCGACAAGGACACATTTCTCGCAACTCGCCAGCCCGCCTGCTGACGACTGGCGCCCCATGCGCAGAAGCACGAAGCGCCAGTAAGCCTTACTTGACGGTGACTTTGATGCTGTTGCTCAGTTCCGGCCCATAGGACTGGTGCGCGCCGTTGGCGAACTGCAGGGTCAGCGTGTAGCTGCCGGGCGGCAGCTTCACTTCCGTTTCCGTCTGGCCCTTGCCGAAGTGGAGATGGGTTTCATCAAACGGCACCGATTCGCCGGCCTTGATGGCGGCCGCGTTGATCAGCAGGTGGTGGTGGCCCGTGTTGGCGCTCATGTCGCCGGCCGGCTTCACGTCCATGCCGGCCACGCCGAACTTGACCTTGAACGGGCTACTGACGGTGGCGCCGTCAGCCGGCTCGACGATCCTGACCGACTGGGCTTGGGCTTGTGCGCCGGCCGCCATGCCGGCCATCAGGACCACGGCGGCCGCTGCGCGGCACATCATGCTTGTAGCTATTTTCATTGCGGGCATCTCCAGGTTAAACCACGGGGTCAAACTACGGCAGCATCAATCGTTCTTGATCACGATGCTGGGGAACTTGCTGGTCATGTCCTTGGCCTTCTCCGACACCTGCACCGCGATCTTGCGGGCGATATCCTTGTAGATGGCGGCCACCGGGCCGTCCGGCTCGGCCACCACGGTCGGCTTGCCGGAATCGGTCTGCTCGCGGATGGCCATGGTCAGCGGCAAGGCGCCCAGGAACTCCACGCCGAAGTCCTTGCACATTTTCGCGCCGCCGCCGGAACCGAAGATTTCCTCAGCATGGCCGCAGTTGGAGCAGATGTGGGTACTCATGTTCTCCACGATACCGAGGATGGGGATGCCCACCTTCTCGAACATCTTCAGGCCCTTGCGCGCGTCCAGCAGCGCGATGTCCTGCGGCGTGGTGACGATCACGGCGCCCGTCACAGGCACCTTCTGCGACAGCGTGAGCTGGATGTCGCCCGTACCCGGCGGCATATCGACGATCAGGTAGTCCAGGTCGCGCCAGTTGGTCTGCTCCAGCAGCTGTTGCAACGCCTGCGTAACCATGGGGCCGCGCCACACCATCGGCTCGTCCGGATCGATCATGAAGCCGATCGACGACACCTGCAGGCCGTAGTTTTCCAGCGGCTCCATGGTCTTGCCGTCTTTCGTCTCGGGCCGGCCGTTCACGCCCAGCATCATGGGCTGCGATGGGCCGTAGATGTCGGCATCGAGCACGCCGACGGAGGCGCCCTCGGCGGCCAGCGCCAGCGCCAGGTTGACGGCGGTGGTCGACTTGCCCACCCCGCCCTTGCCGGAAGCGACGGCGATGATGTTCTTCACGTTGGGCATCAGCTTCAGGCCGCGCTGCACCGTGTGCGAAATGATCCTGGACTGCACGTTGACGGTCACGGCGCCGGCGCCGGGCAGCGCCTGCAGGGCCGTCACGATGCTGGCGCGGATGGCGTCGAACTGGCTCTTGGCCGGGTAGCCCAGCTCGATATCGAGCGAAATGGCGCCGCCTTCGACCTTGACGTTCTTCACGGACTTGCCCGTGACGAAGTCCTTTGTTGTATTCGGATCTACCACTTTTGACAATACCGCTTTGACGTCTTCTGCTGTGATGCTCATGAAAATCTCCGTAAGTGATGCAGCAGTCTAGCGCAAAATAGCCGAAATTACAGGATTGCCCCTGCCGCGGAAGTGCGCATTCCGCACATCCGCTGTTAAAATGCTTCCTTTATCCACCCACAAAGTGCATCAATCATGACCCGCAAGCTGTTCGTCACCACTGCCCTGCCTTATGCCAACGCCGCCTTCCACATCGGTCACATGATGGAGTACATCCAGGCCGACATCTGGGTACGCTACCAGCGAATGCAGCGCGACGGCGACCGCCAGCGCGAAGTGCACTTTGTCGGCGCCGACGACACCCACGGCACGCCGATCATGATCGCGGCCGAAAAGGAAGGCATCACGCCGCAGGAATTCGTGGCCAAGATCGCCGCCGGCCGGGCCCAGTACCTGGACGGCTTCCACATCGCCTTCGACAACTGGTACTCCACCGATTCGCCGGAAAACGTCGAACTGTCGCAGGGCATCTACCGCAAGCTGCGCGAGGCCGGCCTGATCTCGACCAAGGTGGTGGACCGCTTCTTCGACCCCGTCAAGGGCATGTTCCTGGCCGACCGCAACATCAAGGGCGAGTGCCCCAAGTGCGGCGCCAAGGACCAATACGGCGACAACTGCGAAGTGTGCGGCGCGGCCTACCAGCCGACCGAACTGGTGAACCCGTTCTCCGTGTTCACCGGCTCCACGCCCATCCTCAAGCCGTCCGAACAATACTTCTTCAAGCTGTCCGACCCGCGCTGCTTCGAGTTCCTGCGCGACTGGCTCAACACGCCGGGCCGCCTGCAGCCTGAAATGGTCAACAAGGTCAGCGAGTGGCTGGGCGAGGCCGGCGAGAAGCTGGCCGACTGGGACATTTCGCGCGACGCGCCCTACTTCGGCATCCCCATCCCTGACGCGCCGGGCAAGTTCTTCTACGTGTGGCTGGACGCGCCGGTCGGCTACCTGGCCAGCCTGAAAAACTACTGCCAGAAAAAGGGCATGGACTTCGACGCCCTGCTCAACGACCCGGCCACGGAACAGATCCACTTCATCGGCAAGGACATCGTCTCGTTCCACCTGCTGTTCTGGCCCGCCATGCTCAAGTTCGCCGGCCACCCCGTGATCGACAAGCTGAAAGTGAACGTGCACGGCCACCTGACGGTCAACAACGAAAAAATGTCCAAGTCGCGCGGCACCGGCATCTCGCCGCTGCGCTACCTGAACCTGGGCATGAATCCGGAATGGCTGCGTTACTACATCGCCTTCAAGCTCAATTCGAAGGTGGAAGACCTGGACTTCACGGGTGACGACTTCGTGGCCCGCGTGAACTCGGACCTGATCGGCAAATACGTCAACATCGCCAGCCGCTGCGCCGGCTTCATCGCCAAGAAGTTCGACGGCAAGCTGGCGGCGTCGCTGTCCGACAACGCGCAAGCGTGGATCAAGCGCGCCCTGGTCACCGACGCCGGCGCCGAGCGCCAGGCCAGCATCGCCACCCACTTCGAGGCGCGCGAGTTCGGCAAGGCCCTGCGCGAGATCATGGAAGTGGCCGACATCACCAACCAGTACGTGGACGACAACAAGCCATGGGTACTGGCCAAGGACGAAGCCAAACTGGCCGAATTGCACGACGTCTGCACCACCGCCCTGATCCTGTTCCGCCAGCTGACCATCATGCTGTCGCCGGTGCTGCCAGGCGTGGCCGCCAACGTCAGGAAGTTCCTCAACGATGCGAAGCTGGTGTGGGCCGACACCGAGGTGTCGACCGGCGCCGTGTGGAACACCATGCTGGGCCGCACCATCGGCGCCTACGACCACCTGATGAAGCGCGTCGAGCCGAAGATGATCGAAGACCTGTTCGACGCCCCGGCGCAAATGGCGGCGGCGGGCGGCGCCGCAGGCGTAAGCGCCGCCAAGCCTGAGAAGGCCGCCAAGGCCAAGGCGGCGCCGGCGGTTGCCGTCACCGACACCGGCATCGAAGTGATCGCGCCGGAAATCTCGGTCGACGATTTCTTCAAGGTCGACCTGCGCATCGCCAAGATCGTCAATTGCGAACACGTGGACGGCTCGGACAAGCTGCTGCGCCTGACGCTGGACGCGGGTGAGGGACGCATGCGCAACGTCTTCTCCGGCATCAAGTCCATGTACCAGCCGGAGGACCTGATCGGCAAGCTGACCGTGCTGGTCGCCAACCTGGCGCCGCGCAAGATGAAGTTCGGCGTCTCCGAAGGCATGGTGATGGCCGCCTCCGCGGTTGATGAGAAAGCCAATCCCGGCATTTACATCCTCAACCCGTGGCCCGGTGCCACGCCGGGCATGCGCATCAGCTAACGGAACAGACCAAGGCAGCCGCATGAACATCCTGGTGCGCGAAGCGACGGCAGACGATGCAAAACTGATCGCCGGACTCACGCGCGCCGCGTGGGCCGGCAAAGTCAGCGTCACTTCCAGCGGCCACCGCGAAACCGCCGTCCTCGTCGCGCAGCACCTGCGCGACGGCGGCGGTTTTATTTTGCTGGTCGACGACGAGCCGGTCGCCTCCGTGCGCTGGTTGCCGCTCGATGCGGAACCGGACGTGTGGGAAGTGGCGCGCATGGGCGTGCTGCCCGGCCACCGGGGCCGGCATCTGTCCGAGCACCTGCTGGAAGCGGTGATCCACCACGCGCTGGCCACCGGCATCGCCGAAGTGCGGCTGGCCGTGCGCAGCGACCAGCCCAAGCTGATCGACTTCTACGCGGCCTTCGGATTCGACCTGGCCGAAGAACTGGAATACTCGCACGCCAACCCGCTGGAACCGGCGCCGCTGGTCATGCGCCGCCTGCTGCGGCGCTGACCTCCAGAAAATGGGGACGTAACCCCACTCTCTGGCGGGCGGCTCAATCGGTCACTTCGAACGCAGCCGGGTCGAGCGCGGCCAGCGTGCCGGCGCCGTTGCGGACGGGGCGGACGGCCTGCAGCTCCAGCCGCTCGCGCAGCTTGGCCAGGTAGTCGGCGCGGCAGCGGCGCAGCGCGAAGTCGCGGAAGTTGTCGTGCTCCAGGTCGTGCCAGGCCTGCTCGCGGCCCGCGTCGGAGTGGGCCTTCGCTTTCACCTCCATGGCCGGCGTGATGAGCGTGTCGCATGCCGTCATCGGGGTGTAGCCGTAACGCTGCATGTACTCGGCCGTTACCGTTTCGATCACGCCGATCTCATCCAGCGTCAGCTGCTGCTTGAACTTGTCGGCGTGGGCCGGGATAGGCGCATAGCAGTTCGACGACCACAAGGCCGACAGCTGGGCGATCTGGCGCGCTTCCTGCGAGTGGGCCACGTCCAGCATCTTCGGCTGAAACTCGATCTCCATGAAGCGGCACAGCGCCTGCAGCGTGGCCTGCTGGTGCGACAGGAAGTCCTCGTAGCGGATGGTGAGCACGCGCTGCGGATAGCGCTGCATCACGGCGTCGGCCGCGCGGTGCGCCGCCAGCCAGGTGCGGGCGTTGAGCAGCGTGTCGAAGTCGTGGATGATGGCGCGGTTCATCGAGGCCACCTGCGCGCGCGGGTCGCGCACCACGTTCACGAACAGCATGTCGGGCAACAGCGTCATCAGCTCGTCGGCGTAATGCACGCTGTCGAGCGACTTGTCCATCACCACCCCGGCCTGCTGCGCCTCGCCCGAACGCAGCAGCAGTTCCCACACCACGCGGTGCACGCTGCGCGGCTGGTTGCGCAGCGTCTCGAAGATCTCCACCGGGTCGAACACCAGTTGCGGCCACTTGACCATGCTCACGGCCTGCAGCCCCACCACGTCCACCACCAGCCGGAAATAGGCGCGGTCGTCGGCCAGGTCGCCGTACAGCGGCAGCAGCGGCATGAAGTCGACGATATGCAGCGGATATGGCGAATAGAACTGCGGCGACATGTTCAGGCGCAGGCGCAGCGCGTGGCTGCCGCAACGGCGCAGCGGGATCATCATGACGGGACGCGGACGCTTGCCCTGCTGGGCCGGTTGTGTATCGGACTTCATTGCACTCTCCATGCGAACTGACGGTGTGTCGGAAAAAAATCGGTGCTAGGCCGCCGGGCAGCCCATGCCTTCAAGCTCGAAATGCTGGCGGAACTGGTCGATGAACTGCGCCAGCTGCGCACCCGGCAGGCGGTTGATGCCGGCCGCCGCCATGCGCCCGCCGCCCGTGTCGAAGCGGCGGCACAACTCACAGGCGCTGTAGACGCCGGGCAGGCCGGAACGCACGCTGACCACGTAGCTGCCATCGGGCCGCTCGCCCAGGATGGCGAACGAGGCGCCGGGATGCTGCGCCGCCAGCCGGTTGGCCAGCACCCCGCTGATGCGGCGCGCCCACGGCGCGTCCGGCAGCAGGTAGACGGCGCCGCCGCTGCGCTCCCAGTGCGGCCGCAGTGCCTGCAGCCGGGCACAGTCGTCGTGGTAGCCGGCGCACAGGGCACGGTAGTCGTCGCTGTCGGCGATGAACTGGAACGGGTCGGCATAGCCGGCCAGTGCGCGGTACAGTGCGGCCGGCGCCATGTGCAGGTCGGCCACGCTGTCGCCATAGGCGTTGTAGTTGATGACCTGCCCCAGCTGGGCCAGGGCGGCCGCGCCGTCCTCGCGCACGCCGGCGCCACGCGCCAGCGCACAGGCGACGCCCATCAGGTTGTCGCCGTAGGCGGCCACCACGGCCCAGCGCCGGTAGCGGCCACCGAGCTGGCGGTCGACCAGGATGCTGGTGCATACGTCCGGCGCCGGATCCCAGTGCAGGCGCAGGCCGGGATGGGGGAAGGCTTCGTCGGCCGCGTGATGGTCGTAGTAGTCGACTGTCGCGCCGCCGTCCAGCACGCGCCGCAGTTCGGCCGTATTGGCGTCCAGCGATATGTCGAGCACCACCACGTAACCGGCGCCGCCGGGCACCTGGCGCAGCAGTTCGATGTCGCGCTTGACGCCGGTCACCAGCACGGCGTCGTCGGCCGGCCGGGCCAGCCGCAGCTGGTGCAGCGCGCAGATGCCGTCGGCGTCGCCGTTGAACACGTCGTAGCGCGCGGCGGGGGTAAAGGATGCGGGCGTCATGGCGTCAGATGTAGCGCTTGGCCAGATGCTCGAACAGCAGCGCGCAGGCGCGCGCCAGCGGCACGCTGCCCGTGTCGATGGTCAGGGCCGGATGCTCGGGCGCCTCGTACGGCGCCGAGATGCCGGTGAATTCCGGGATCAGCCCGGCCCTGGCCTTACGGTACAGGCCCTTGGGATCGCGCTCCTCGCACACGCCGCACGGGGTGCTGATATGGGTCTCGATGAAGTCGTCGGCGCCGATGATGTCGCGTGCCAGTTCCCGGTCGCGCCGCAGCGGCGAGATGAAGGCGGCAATCACGATCAGGCCCGCGTCGTTCATCAGCCGCGCCACTTCGGCGCTGCGGCGGATATTCTCCTGCCGGTCCTCCGGCGTGAAGCCCAGGTCGCGGTTCAGGCCATGGCGCAAATTATCGCCGTCGAGCACATAGGCCGGACGGCCCGCCTCGACCAGCATCTTTTCCAGCGCGCTGGCCAGGGTCGACTTGCCCGAGCCGCTCAAGCCCGTCAGCCAGACGGTGGCCGCGCGCCGCCCCACCCCGCCCATGCGGGCCTGGGCCGTGACCTGGCCCGCATGCCAGTAGATGTGCGGCGCGTGGCCGGCCGCCGGTTCCGGATTGCGCAGCAGCGCATCCAGCTTGTCCAATTTGGTCATTTCTCACTCCTGACCGGTCTCGCAGGCCGGCATTCTCGTTAAAGGCTGGCCACGGGGGCCGCTGACAGAACTGCTGGAACTGCTAGAACTGCTCCCACTCGGCATCGGCCGGCTGGGCGGCACGCCGCGCGGCGGCGCCGGCGGTGATCGCGCGGCGCGGCGCCGGCGCCGGCTTGCGCGCGGCCACCTTCACCGGCGCCACCGGCTGCTGCAGCACCTGCAGCGCGGGCCGCAGCGCCCGTCCCGCCTCCGTCTCGAGCCGGAAGATGCCCACCACTTCGGTCAGGCTGTTGGCCTGGTCGCGCATGGCCTGGGCGGCGGCGGCGGCCTCCTCCACCAGCGCCGCGTTCTGCTGGGTCACCGTGTCCATCTGCATCACGGCCTTGTTGATCTGCTCGATACCGCTGGACTGTTCCTGGCTGGCCGCCAGGATCTCGGACATGATCTCGGTCACGCGCCGCACGCTGTCGACCACTTCGTGCATGGTCGATCCGGCCTGCTCCACCAGGCGGTTGCCCGCCTCCACCTTGTCCACCGAGTCGCCCACCAGTTCCTTGATCTCCTTGGCGGCGGCGGCCGAACGCTGCGCCAGGTTGCGCACCTCGGTTGCCACCACGGCGAAGCCGCGCCCCTGCTCGCCGGCGCGCGCCGCTTCCACCGCCGCGTTCAGGGCCAGGATATTGGTCTGGAACGCGATGCCGTCGATGACGGCGATGATGTCGCCTATCTTGTGGGCCGACAGGTCGATGGCGGCCATGGTATCGACCACCTGGGCCACCACGGCGCCGCCGCGCACGGCCACGTCCGAGGCCGACACGGCCAGCCCGTTGGCGGCGCGCGCGTGGTCGCTGTTGATGCGCACGGTGCTGGTCAGCTCTTCCATCGACGACGCCGTCTCCTCCAGCGTGCCGGCCTGCTGCTCGGTGCGCGAGGACAGGTCCAGGTTGCCCGAGGCGATCTGCCCGGCCGCAGTGGCGATGGTCTCGGTGCTGCTGTGGACCTGGCTGACGATCAGCGCCAGGCTGTCGCGCATCGATTTCATGGCGTGCAGCAGGCTGTCCGTGTCGCCGTCGCGGGTCTCGATAGTGATGGCCAGGTTGCCGGCCGCGATCTGGCCGGCGATGGCGGCCGCTTCGGCCGGCTCGCAACCGAGCTGGCGCACCACGCCGCGCGTGATCAGCACGGCCGCCGCCACGCTCGTCAACATGGCCAGCAGGCCGATCACCAGCATCTGGGTGCGGGCCGCCGCGTAGGCGCTGGCCGCCTCGCTGGTGGCCGTATCGTTCTGCTTTTCTTCCACCGCGATCAGCTTGCGCAGCAGTTCCCACCAGGCCTTCTGCACGGGGCGGAACTGGTAGCGCAGCAGCTGGTAGGCCTCATCCTGCTTCTGTTCCAGCGCCAGTCCCGCAGCCTTCTCGATATACGGCAAGGCCAGCTGGCCCTGCTTGCGGATCTGGTCCAGCAAGTCCTTTTCCTCGGCCGACGTGCCGGGCATGACGAACATCTGCCCCAGCTTGTCCTGGGCCGCCGCATACTTCTTGGCCTGTTCGGCGATGCGGTCCACTTCAATCTGGATTTCCTTTGCTTCTTTCAGCAGGATCAGGTTGCGCAGCGCCAGCGCCCGCTCCGTCACCGTCAAGTCCATGGCCGATGCGAGCCGGGTTTCCACGTCGTTGACCTTGGTGATATCGTCCAGCCGCTGCTGGATCTGGCTCATGCTCGACAGGGCCAGTCCGATGATCGCCATCAGCAGCAGCGACACCACGCCGAAGCCCAGGCCCAGTCGCTTGGCGACTCCCATGTTACGCAAATTCATGCTCACCTCCTGAACACTGCGATCCACGTCCTGGCAACCATGCAGCCTGTGCATATCGGACGACATGAACTGATCTTAGTTGATTCCGTACGGCAAAATTATCTCGAAAAATCACGGACGGGCGCGCAAGCAACGGCGTCAAGATAGGCATTGACCTTGATCGAATTCATGCTTGATTTCTGCAGCGCCAGCTGGCCATAGGTGCGGCACCGCAATCGGCCCGTTTGTGGCTTGCGGCATGCAAGAGAATAAGGTGCAACTAAGATGTTTGAAGGCAATTTTTAGCAGTGGCGGCCACCCGCGCTAACGGTTACCAGCCCGACATGTTTTGATATGAATCAAACTATTTTTCGAACGGCAGACCTATAGTCCATGCATCTCCATCCCGTGGCGAAAGGCAGCACCATGTACACCAGCCAGCCTCCCCAGCAAAACGTGGTCCGCATCATCCAGGACGAGCATGCCAACCTGGCGGCCGTCATCCACTGCATGCAGCAGTTCGTGCGGACGCTGGGCCAGGGCGCGGCGCCGCCCGACCTCAAGCTGATGCGCGCCATGCTGCTGTATGTGATCGACTTTCCGGAGCGGGTGCACCACCCGAAGGAGGAAGAGCAGCTGTTTGCCCGCCTGCGCCAGCGCACCCACGACGTCGACAGCACCCTCGATGAACTGGCCCGCCAGCACCAGCGTGGCACGGAGCTCACGCGCGCGCTCGAACATGCGCTGGTGCGCTACGAATTCCATGGCGAGGCGGCCCTGCCGGCACTGCGCACCCAGGTTGAGGAATACGGCAAGTTCTTCTTCGACCACATGCAACTGGAAGAACAGGTGGTGCTGCCGGCCGCCTTGCGCAGCCTGACGGAGGCCGACTGGATCGTCATCGACCTGGCGTTTTCCGCCAACCGCGATCCCCTGACGGGCGTCCCCATCAAGGGTGACTTTTCCCGGCTTTACCAATTGATCGTCAACGCCGCCCCCGCCGTGCACTGAGCACGGGCGCCGGCGGCCGCCTGTCGCCGATTGTCAAGCGCATGATGGTGGTTGCGCACCTTTTTTCTGGCATTGTCGCGCCACGCTAACAGCGCATTGCATGATGGTACGTATGCACCTACAATCGTTGCCGGCCCTCCGCCGCCTGCGCTCCTGCAGACGCGCCTCCTGTCCCTACAAAGGAAACGCCCGACAATGTCTACCCTGGTTCGCGCCGCCGTACTGACCAACTATCTGGAAGTGGCCCAGCATCTGGGCCTCAATGCGCAGGCCGAACTGGCCCGGGTCGGCATGAACCGCAAGATGCTGCAAGACCCCGAGCAGCCCATCCCCATCGCCAGCGCCGTGCAGTTGCTGGAGAACTCGGCCAACGACAGCGGTTGCCAGACCTTCGGCCTGCGCATGGCCGAATCGCGCCAGTTCTCCGACCTGGGCGCCGTCAGCCTGCTGCTGTCGCACCAGCCCACGCTGCGCGACGCGCTGCACGTGCTGGTGCAATACCGTCACCTGCTGAACCGCTCGCTGGCCCTGTATGTGGAAGAAGCGGGCGACCTGGTGATCATCCGCGAAGAAGTGGTCAACGATGACCCGGTGCCCTGCCGCCAGGCCAACGAACTGGCCATCGGCGTGATGGCGCGCATGTGCGCCACCCTGCTGGGCCAGCACTGGCGGCCCGTGAGCGTCAATTTCACCCACGACGCGCCGGACGACCTGCGGCTGCACCGCCGCCTGTTCGGCTGCCAGGTGCAGTTCGGGGCCGAGTTCAACGGCATCGCCTGCCCCGCCGCCGCCTTCGACGCGCCCAATCCGAACGCCGATCCGGCCATGGCCCGCTACGCCCAGCGCTTTGTCGACTCGCTGCAGGACCAGGGCGATCCATCGATCGCGCACGAGGTGCGCAAGGCCATCTACCTGCTGCTGCCCATGGGACGGGCGACGATAGAACAGATCTCGCAGGCACTGGGCATGAACGTACGCACGCTGCAGCGCCGCCTGGGCGAATGCGACGCCAATTTCAGCGACTTGATCAACGAAGTGCGGCGCGAACTGGTGCAACGCTACATGAACAATCCCAGCTACTCGCTGGCCCGCATCGGCGACCTGCTGGGCTACTCGCTGCCCAGCAGCTTCACGCGCTGGTTCGCCACCCAGTTCGGCGCCACGCCGGCGGCCTGGCGCAGCGAGCATGGCAAGCCATACCAGCAGCCCGTATAAGCACAAAGGCCGGCATCAGCCGGCCTTTGTATGGCGAAGGTGCCGCGCGCCTTACGTGGCCCAGCGCATCATCGCCATCACCAGCGCGGCCAGGAACACCGTCTCGCCCACCATCAGCGCGATCGGCTTGATGCCGACGGCGGCCAGCTCCTTCAACTGCGTCTTCATGCCCAGCGCGCTGATGGCGATCACCAGCGCCCAGCGCGACAGCTCGTTACCGGCGTGCTGCACGGCGGCCGGCACCCAGCCAGTGCTGTTGACGCAGGCCAGCACGAAAAAGCCCACCGCGAAGCTGGGCAGCAGCGGCGGCCGCTGGCTGCCCGCCTGCGCCCCCTGGGCCCGCGTGATGAGGGCCGCGCACAGGATCACGGGCAGCAGCATGGCCACCCGCATCAGCTTGACGACGGTGGCCGCGTCGCCCGTCTCGCGCGACATGCTGTAGCCGGCGCCCACCACCTGGGCCACGTCGTGGATGGTCCCGCCCAGGAACACACCGGCTTGCAGCGGCGACAGCGCGAAGAAGTTGGCGATCATGGGATAGGCGATCATGGCCGTCGTCGACAGGGCCGATACGCCGATCACCGTGAACAGGGTGGCCTTTTCCTTTTGCTCGTGGGCCGGCAGTGCGGCCGCCAGTGCCAGCGCCGCGGAGGCGCCGCAGATGGCCGTGGCGCCGCCCGTCAGCAGGCCAAACAGGCGATTAAAGCCCAGCAGCCTGGCCACCACCACCGACAGCAAGATAGTAACGGTGACGACGACCACCACCAGCACCACCGGCTTCCAGCCCAGCGCGGCCATCTGGGCCAGCGTCAGCCGCAAGCCCAGCAGCGCCACGCCCAGGCGCAGGATGGTGCGTGCCGTGTATTCGATACCCGGCTTGCACTGCCCTTCGCCGGACAGGAAGTTGAGCGCCATGCCCAGCAGCAGCGCAAACAGCATCACGGGCGCGCCGTAATGCTCGGACAGGAAGCTGGCCGCCGCCGCCACCATGGCGCTGACGATGAAGCCGGGCGCCAGCTGGCGCACGCGCGCATTGAGGCTCGAAAAAACAGCATGCATGGCTAGATGTCCTCGTCGGGCAGCGTCAGGTAGACGCCGTCCGCTTCAATAGTGATGGGATACACGGCCACCTTCATCTGCGGCACGTTGGCCAGGCTGCCCGTGGCCAGATGGAAGCGCAGCCCGTGCGCCGGGCATTGCACGTACGGCCCGTCAAGCTTGCCGCCGGCCAGCGAAGCGCCCTGGTGCGGGCAACTGTCGGCGATGGCGTAGTACTTGCCGCCCACGTGGAACAGGGCCACGCAGTGGCCATCGATGCGCAGCACGGCGCGCCCGCCGTCCGGCGGCAAGCGGGCCGCCTCCAGCGCCACGCGCCGGCTCATGGCGCCACCGCGCCGGCCTGTTCCAGCGCGGCCAGCATGGCCGCCAGCAGCACTTCGGGCGGCTGGGCGCCGCTCAGCGCCAGCTTGCCGTTGATGGCGTAGTACGGTACGCCGCCGCTGCCGTTGCCCGCACCGTCGGCCTGGAACGGCTCGGCCGCGCCCAGCATCAGCGGTTCCAGCTCGGCGCGCGCGATGCCACAGGCCAGGCCGTGGGTCAGCAGGACGGCCGGGTCGCCCACGTCCTCGCCGCGCTGGAAGTAGCCGGTGAACAGGCGCTCCAGCAGTGCGTCATGCTGGGCGGCGCTGCCGTTGCGGGCCGCGTGCTGCAGCAGGCGGTGCGCGTCGGCCGTGTTGGGCATGGTGCGGATGCGGCCGTATTCGATCTGCACGCCGGCCGCTGCCGCCGCCTCGCTGACCTGGGCCTGGCGCCGGCGCACGGCCGTGTCCCCGCCCAGGCGCTGGCGGTAGAAGTCCATGAAATTCCATCCTGCGGCCGGCGCATGGGGCAGCAGCTGCACGCCGCGCCAGTGCACATGCAGCGCCACCTCCGGCGCGCACGCGCGCAGGCGGGCCGTGGCGGCCTGCAGGTTGCGCAGGCCGATCAGGCACCAGGGACAGATCACGTCGAAACCCACTTCGATCCGCAATACGCGCTTCATGCCTGCACCTCCAGCGTGCGGGCACGCACCACCGCGGCGGCGGCGGCCGCGCCGGCGGCGCAGCGGGCGTCATCCTCGTAATGGCGGCGGGCGTACCAGAACACGGCGGCGGCGGCGATACTGAGCAAGGGCACCAGCTGGAAGGCCGTGGCCAGGCCCAGGTGGTCGGCCAGCACGCCCGTCACGAACGGGCCGGGGGCCAGGCCCAGCAGGTTGTTGGCCAGCGTCAGCGTGGCGAAGGCCGTGCCGTGGATGGAACGGTGGGTCAGGTTGGCCACCATGGCGCCGGCCGGCCCCGTGGTGCCGGCGGCCAGGAACATGCCGGCCCCGATCAGGGCCAGCTGCAGCGCGCCCGGCGTCATGGCGAAGGCCACCGACAGCAAGGCGCAGCTGCCCAGGCAGTAGGCGATGGCCAGCGTGATCTTGCGCGGCGGCGAATGGCGGCACATGCGGTCGCTCAGCATGCCGCACAACACCATGCCGGCGCCGCTGGCCAGCACCACCAGCGCCGCGCCGGCATGGTGTTG
>NZ_JBYSZG010000022.1:0-69923 GCF_058786935.1 Rugamonas sp. FW305-51 | reverse complement strand
CGATCCAGAAGCCATCGGCCGCCATCGGCGCGGTCGGCGCCCATGGCGTAGTAGCGGTTCATATAGCTGGGCATCCAGACGATGAAGGTGCCGCCCACGAACAGCTGCAGGCCGCTGCCCACGTAGGCCGCCCGCACGGAACGGCTGCCGAACAGGCTGCCCAGCGGCAGGCGCGGCGCCTTGCCGCCGTCGGCGCCACGGGCCGGCCCTTGCGGCGCGATGCGCCCTTCCTTGACGATGATGGGGTACAGCACGGCCAGCGCCAGCCCGAACAGGGCCATGCCGGCAAAGGCCCAGCGCCAGCCGATGTGGGCCGCGATGCCGCCGCCCAGCGCCATGCCCAGCACGGAACCGAACATGCCGCCGGCCATGAAGGCGCCCGTCAGCGTGGCCCGCAGGTGCTTGGGGAACACCGACAGCACCACGGCGATGCCCACGCTGCCGTAGGCCGCCTCGCCCACGCCCACCAGGAAGCGGGCCGCGAACATCTGGTTATAGTCCTGGGCCAGGCCGCAACCGAGCGTGGCCAGGCTCCACAGCACGGCCATCAGGGCCAGGCTGCGTACCCGTCCCCAGCGGTCGGCCAGCAACGACAGGGGAAAGGTCAGCAGGCCCACCATCAGGGCCACGATGCCGCTCAACAGCCCGAGGCGGGCGTCGCTCAGCTGCCATTCCACCTTCAGCAGGGGGAACACGGCATTGAGCACCTGGCGCGACATGTAGTCGGAGATCAGCAAGCCAAAGCTGAGGGCGAACACGATCCAGGCGTAATAGCGGGGAACGTTGGGGTTGTCGTCGGCCAGGCCGTCGTCGGAGGGGGTGTGATAAGCCATGATCTGCTCTCATTGCGTTGCGCTGGATGAAAAAAAAGCCGGCACCGGCATCGTACGCCAGCGCCGGCCCGATCGCGGGATCAGGTCCGCAGCGGCACGTTCTTCTGGCCGCGCTGGCGATTCGGCGCCATGCCGTTCATGCGCAGCGTCTCCTCGGCATCCTTGTACTGTACGCCGATCTTGTAGATGGCACGCGCTTCCTGGCCATTGGCCACCTCGCGCCCCAGTTCGCGCGCCACGCGCACGCACTGCTCGATCTGCTGTACCGACGTCATGCGCTTGCCGTGCTGGTCGATCAGCGTGTCCTCGGTGCCGCAACGGGGGTGGAAGCCCATGGCCATGGACATCATGTTAAACGGCAGCACGTTCTTGAGCAGCGATTCGGCCGTGATGCAGGCGCCTTCCGGTGCGCGGCGGATGAAGTCCATGAAGTTGAACGGATTGGGGCCGTCGAAGCCGCCGCCGATGCCGATCCAGGTCAGGTTCAGCGGACCGGTGTAGACGCCGCGGCGCACCAGCCGGTCCAGCGTTTCGAGCGCGTGCATGCCGGTCAGCTGGAAGTGCGGCTGGATGTTGGCCGCCTGCAGCCGGCGCAGGTGTTCCTGCACCCAGGCCGGGCCGGCCGGCACCGTCATTTCGCTGTAGGCCGCGTGCATCATGGGCGAGGCCAGCGAGGTGCCCTCCAGGTACTCGGGATAGAGCAGTTCCATGATGTTCATCTGGCAGGTGTTGATGGCCACCGTCACCTGGTCCGGTTTCGGATCCAGTTCGGCCAGCATGTGGCGGGTGTCGTCGGACAGCCACTTGGCGGCCTGGCCGTCGTCTTCCGGCGCGAACGAGATCGAACCGCCCACCTGGATGATCATGTCGGGCACGCGGGCGCGCACGCCGGCGATCAGCTCATTGAACTTGGAGAGCCGCTTGGAGCCCTTGCCATCGAGTTCGCGCACATGCAGGTGCAGCACGGTGGCGCCGGCGTTATAGCAGTCGACGGCTTTCTGGACCTGCTCCTCCATCGTGACGGGGATATCTTCCGGGAAGTCTTCCGGCGCCCACTCGGGGCCGTACGGCGCCACGGTGATGACTACTTTGTCCTGGTTCTCGGGGTGCAGGGAATCGTCGAGAAATTGCATGCTGGTCTCCTGATTTAGTTGCTGTTAGTTGCTGTTAGTTGCTATTAAATGCTGCTAGATGCGGTATGGCCTGGATCCGAACTTCAGAACGGCACGTCGCCGACGATGCCGGCCCGCTCCATCTTGCGGTGGCAGGGCGGATAGTCCATCACGGCGTAATGCTGGGTCGAGCGGTTGTCCCAGATGGCCACGCTGTTGGGCTGCCAGCGCCAGCGCACCTGGAACTCCGGCACATAGGCCTGGCTGATCAGGTAGCTGAGCAGGTTGCCGGCGCCCGGATTGGCGTCCTGGCCGAAGCGCACGCGATCGGGCGTGTGGTAGTTGGTGATGTGGGTGGTGAAGGCGTTCACGAACAGGATCTTCTCGCCCGTTTCGGGATGGGTGCGCACCACCGGGTGCTCGGCGTCCGGAAACTGGTTCTTGAGCGCCAGCCGGCGTTCGATCGGCATGGCCGCGCCGAAGCTGGCCTCGATGCTGTGGCGCGCGCGCAGCCCTTCGATCTTCTGCTTCACATCGTCCGGCAGGCGCTCGTAGGCCAGCGCCATGTTGGCCCACATGGTGTCGCCGCCCACGGGCGGGCACTCGATGCAGCGCAGCACGGCGCCGAACTGGGGCGCGGCGCGCCAGGTGGTGTCGGCATGCCAGGCGTTCTCGTAGCGGTCGTTGGGCTGGTCCGGGTTCTTGTAGATGCGCACCAGGCCGGGGTGCTCCGGATCGCTGCCGGCCACCGGATGGCCTTCCAGCTCGCCGAAGCGGCGCGCGAAGGCCACGTGCTCGGCGCGGGTGAAGTCCTGGTCGCGCAGGAACAGCACGCGGTGCCTGAGCAGCTGGGCGCGCAGTTCGGCGAACAGGCCGTCGTCATGGATGGCGTCGGCCAGCTTGACGCCTACCAGTTCAGCACCGATGGCGCAGGTCAGTTGTTCTACTCGCATGGCTGTCTCCTCAGATCACGAAAATCGACGAACCGGTGGTCTTGCGCGACTCCAGGTCGCGGTGCGCCTGGACCGCATCGGCCAGCGGATAGTGCTGGTTGATTTCGATCTTGATGCGGCCCGCGCCCACATGGTCGAACAGTTCGCCCGCCAGTTCGGCCTTCTCGGCCGGCTCGGCGATGTAGTCGGCCAGCGCGGGACGGGTCAGGAACAGCGAGCCTTTCATGGCCAGCAGCACCGGATCGAACGGCGGAATGGCGCCGGAGGCCGTGCCCACGCACACCATCAGGCCGCGCTTGCGCAGCGAGTCGAGCGAGGACATGAAGGTGTTCTTGCCCACGCTGTCGAACACCACGTCCACGCCGCGCCCGCCGGTGATGTCGCGCACCCGCTTGGCCACGTCCTCGCTGCTGTAGTTGATGACGTGGTCGCAACCGTGGGCCATGGCCATTTCCGCCTTGGCCGGGGTGGACACGGTGCCGATCACGTTCAGTCCCAGCAGCTTGGCCCACTGCGACACGATCAGGCCCACGCCGCCGGCCGCCGCGTGCAGCAGGATGGTGTCGCCGGCGCGGAAGTCATGGATGCGACGCATCAGGTAGGCCGAAGTCAGACCGCGCATGGTCATGGCGGCCGCCGTCTCGAAGGCGATGGTCTCGGGCAGCTTGATCAGCGGCGCGGCTGAAATCACGCGCTCGGTGCTGTAGGCGCCCAGGGTGTTGAGAAAGCCGGTGTAAGTCACGCGGTCGCCCAGCGCCAGGCCGGTCACGCCCTCGCCCAGCGCCACCACCACGCCGGCCGCTTCCACCCCGATGCCGTTGGGCAGCGGGACCGGATAGGTGCCGTTGCGGAAGTAAGTGTCGGCGTAGTTCAGGCCCACGGCCACATGGCGCACGCGCACTTCGCCGGGACCTGGCTGGCCCACTTCCACATCTTCCAGGTACAGTACTTCCGGTCCGCCGGTCGCATTGAAACGCACTGCCTTTGCCATGCTTATTCTCCTCAGATTTGTTGTCCTGCCTTGCCACACGATGAATTCAGTATAGACGCGGCGAATTTATCCGGCCATGCATCGGGCGACAGCGACTTTTCATTTGACGACAGATGTCGCCAGCGTTTGCACTTGGGCGATCAGCGCCTCGGCCCGGGGCCATGGGCCATAGCCGGCGGCCGGGTTGAGATGGCCGACGGCACCTAGTTCCACCACTTGGCTGCCCCAGTCGGCGGCCATGCGGTGGACGGCATCCAGGCTGGCCAGATGATCGTTGCTGCTGGCGGCCACGATGCTTGGGAACGGCAGCCGCGTGCGCGGCAGGGGCGACCAGCCGTGCTCGCGCAGCGTGTCCGGCTGCGGATAGTTGGCCGGCCAGCTGGCCTCCAGATCGGGCGGCGTGACCAGCAGCGCGCCCAGGATGGGGCGCTTGTGGCGCGCGGCCCAGTGGACCGCCATCAGCACGCCGGCGCTGTGGGCCACCAGGATCACGGGGCCGGCGATGTCGGCCAGCGCCGCGTCGATCGCTTCCACGCGGGCTGCCAGGCTCAGGCCATTCTCGGTCAGGGGCGGCACCGAACGCGCGCCCGGCGTGGCCGCCTGGAGCAGCGTCTGCCAGTGCTGCGGCACGTGGTCGCGCAGGCCGGGGACGATCAGCAGCGTGGGTGTGGTTGTTTCAGTCATCAGGTTTTCCTCGTCGGTGTGGGTTCAGTTCTGGCCCGGCAGGCGGTAATCGCGGAACATCTCGCGCAGCTTCATCTTCTGCAGCTTGCCGGTGGCCGTGTGCGGCAGCTCGTCGACGAACACCACGTCGTCCGGCCGCCACCATTTGGCGACGCGGCTCTCCAGGTGCGCCAGCAGCTCGTCGCGCGTGACCGCACGGCCGGCCTTGCGCACGGCCACCAGCAGCGGACGCTCCTGCCAGGTGGGGTGGGCGATGCCGATCACGGCCGCCTCGGCCACGTCCGGATGGTCCATGGCCGCGTTTTCCAGATCGATCGACGAAATCCACTCGCCGCCGGACTTGATCACGTCCTTGGCGCGGTCGGTGATGAGCATGTAGCCGTCGGCATCGATGGTGGCCACGTCGCCCGTGTCGAAATAGCCGTCGGCGTCGAGTATGTTGCCCCCCTCGCCGCCCTCGCCGCCGAAGTAGCCGCTGGCGATCCACGGGCCGCGCACCTTCAGGTGGCCGAACGCCACGCCGTCGTGCGGCAGCGCGTGGCCTTCGTCGTCGGTGATCTTGAGCGTCACGCCGAACACCGCCCTGCCCTGCTTCATCTGCAGGCGGTGGCGTTCGGCGGCCGGCAGCGCCGCATGCCTGGGCAGCAGCTTGCAGACCGTGCCCAGCGGCGACATCTCCGTCATGCCCCAGGCGTGGATCACGGTGGCGCCGAAGCCTTCCTCAAAGCGTTCTATCATCGACAGCGGCGCGGCGGCGCCGCCGATCACGCAGCGCGTCATGCACAGTTCACGGCGCGGGTCGAGCTGCCCGGCTTCCACGTGGCGGAACAGCATCAGCCACACGGTGGGCACGCCCAGCGCCAGCGTCACCCGCTCCTCGCGCATCAGTTCATAGATGCTCTTGCCGTCCATCTGCGGGCCGGGCAGCACCAGCTTGGCGCCGCACAGCGCGCCCGCGTACGGCATGCCCCAGGCGTTGACGTGGAACATGGGCACCACCACCAGTGCCGACTCGTCGCCCGACACGCCCAGGCCATCCACGCTGCAGGCGGCCATGGCGTGCAGCACCGTCGAGCGGTGCGAATACAGCACGCCCTTGGGATGGCCCGTCGTGCCCGAGGTGTAGCACAGGGTGGCGGCGCTGTTCTCGTCGAACTCGGGCCACGCGAACTGCTCGCTTTCGGGCGCGATCAGCTCCTCGTAGCACAGCAGGTTGGGAATGTCCGCCGCCGGCATGTGGGCGCGGTCGGTCATGGCGATGAAGCCCTTGACGCCCGTCATGGTGGGCGCCAGCTGTTCGATCAGGGCGGCGAAGCCGATATCGAAGAACAGGTACTGATCCTGCGCATGGTCGGCGATGTAAGTGATCTGTTCGGCGAACAGGCGCGGATTGATGGTGTGCAGCACGGCGCCCATGCCCGACACGGCGTAGTACAGCTCCATGTGGCGGTAGCCGTTCCAGGCCAGCGTGGCCACCCGCTCGCCGGGCTGCACGCCCAGGCGGGTGAGCGCGTTGGCCATCTGGCGCGCGCGCCGGCCTATGGTGCCGTAGCTGCTGCGCTGCAGGGGTCCTTCGCTGGTGCGCGAGACGATTTCGCGCTCGGAATGGTTATGGCAGGCGTGTTCGATCAGCGAAGACACCAGCAACGATTGATGTTGCATCAGGCCGAGCATTGCATACTCCTTGGTTCGATTGGATGGAATTCTGTGGTGGCGGCGCGGCCGGCAGCAGGTACAGGCGCACGGTGGCCGGGAACCAGCGCCCGCCCATGCGGCCGCGCAGGCCGCGCCGGTTCATGGCGGCGGCAATGGCGCCGAACGAGGCGCCGGCCGCGCGCAGCCGCCGCAGCTCGGCCACCAGGGCCGGCTCCGGCGCCGGGGTGGCGCAGGGATCGTTGCGCGGTACCGCCGTCATTACGCCTTGCGCAGCAGGAAGTGCGACAGCGCCGGCACCAGCACCAGGGCGCCCACCATGTTCAGCGTGAACATGAAGGTGAGCAGGATGCCCATGTCGGCCTGGAACTTGATGGGCGACCAGGCCCAGCACACCACGCCGGCGGCCAGTGTCACGCCCACCAGCGCCACCACCTTGCCGGTGAACTGCAGCGCGTGGCGGTAGGCTTCGGCCAGCGACTGGCCCTGGCGCTGCTGCACCAGCTGCACCGACACCAGGTACAGCGCATAATCGACGCCGATGCCCACGCCCAGCGCGATCACGGGCAAGGTCGCCACCTTGACGCCCATGCCCAGCATGACCATCAGCGCCTCGCACAGGATGGAAGTGAGCACCAGCGGCAGCACGGCCACCAGCACGGCGCGCCAGCTGCGGAAGGTGACGAAGCACAGCAGGATCACGGCGGCATACACGTACAGCAACATCTTGTGGTTGGCCTCGCGCACCACGATGTTGGTGGCGGCCTCGATGCCGGCGCTGCCGGCGGCCAGCAGGAACTGGCGCTCGGGCCCGTTGTGGGCGGCCGCAAAGGCGTCGGCCGCCTGCACCACGCGCTCCAGCGTCTCGGCCTTGTGGTCGGACAGGTAGGCGATCACGGGCATGAGCGAGCAGCCGCGGTCGAACAGGTCGGGATTGTTGACGGAAGCCTGCTGGGCGCCGTAATTGAGCACGTCCTGGTTGCGCGAGATGGTCAGCCACTTCGGGCTGCCCTCGGACGTGCCGGCCGTGACCTGGCGCACGGCGTCGGCCAGCGACACGGTGGTCTGCACGCCGGGTACCTGCTGCAGGGCCCAGGCCAGGCGGTCGGCCTCGACCAGCGTCTCGTATTTCAGGCAGCCTTCCGGCGGGGTCTTGATCATCACCGCGAACTGGTCGGACGACAGCGAATAATTGGCCGTGATGTAGGCGTTGTCGCGGTTGTAGCGCGACTCGGCGCGCAGCTCGGGCGCACCCGGATCGAGGTCGCCGATCTTCAGGTGGGTGCTGACGGCAAAGCCGCCGACGGCCAGCGCCAGCGCCACGGCCACGGTGATGCCGGCCCAGCGCGGTTCGGTGAAGCGGTCCAGCGTCAGCCACAGCTTGCCCAGGCCGCGGCCCGTTTCCTCGTCGTGCTCCTCGCGGATGCAGCGCTTGGCGGCGGCGGCCGACACGCCCACATAGGACAGCAGCACCGGCAACAGCAGCAGGTTGGTGAAGATCAGGACGGCCACGCCGATGGAGGCCGTCATGGCCAGGTCTCGAATCACGGGGATGTCGATCGTCATCAGCACGGCGAAGCCGACAGCGTCGGCCAGGAGCGCCGTCAGGCCGGCCAGGAACAGGCGGCGGAAGGTGTAGCGCGCCGCCACCAGCAGATGGGTGCCGCGCCCCACGTCCTGCATGATGCCGTTCATCTTCTGGGCGCCGTGCGAAACGCCGATGGCGAACACCAGGAACGGCACCAGGATGGAGAACGGGTCCAGTTCAAAACCGAATGCGGCCACCAGCCCCAGTTGCCACAGCACGGCCACCAGCGAACACGCCACCACCAGCACGGTGGAGCGCACGCAGCGGGTGTAGGCGAAGATGACGGCCGTGGCCACCAGCGCGGCCACGCCGAAGTACATGATGACCTTGGCCATGCCGGCCAGCAGTTCGGCGATCAGCTCGGCGAAGCCGATCACGTGGATGCGCACCGGATAGGCGCCGCCCTGGCGCGCCTGCACCGTCTTGTCGATGGCGTGGGCCAGTTCGGAATAGTCGATCGCCTTGCCGGTAGCCGGGTCCTTGTCCAGCAGCGGCACGAAGATCATGGTGGACTTGAAGTTGTTGCCCACCAGGCTGCCCACGATGCCGGAGCGGGCGATGTTGATCTTGAGCTGTTCGACGCTGCGCGGCGAGCCGTCATACCCGTCCGGCATTACGGGGCCGCCCTGGAAGCCCTCCTCCGTCACCTCGTTCCAGCGCACGGACGGGGTCCACATGGACTTCATCCAGGCCCGGTCCACGCCGGGCGTAAGGAACAGTTCATCGTTGACCTGCTTGAGCGCTTCCAGGTAGCGCGGGTCGAAGATGTCGCCCTGCGGGTTTTCCACCACCACCCGCAGCGCGTTGCCCAGGCCGCGCAGCGCGTCCTTGTTGTGCAGGTAGTTCTGGATATAGGGCTGGCCCTGCGGCAGCATCTTCTCGAAGCTGGCGTTCAGGTGCAAGCGGGTCGCGGCCAGCGCGCCCAGCACCAGCGTCACGACCGTGCACAGCACGATCATCCACAGCCGGTGATTGAACACCAGCCGTTCCAGCACGTTGCCGGAGCGCTGATCGAAATGCGCCAGATCGCGCACCACCGGCATGCTGTCGATCCCGTCGGTTGACATGTCCATTGTCTCGTTCCTCGTTGTGTAGGGCGGCCGGGTGGTCCCGGCTCTGGTGCAGGTTATGAATCCGGTAGGTCTATTTGGCGGGCGGCGTGCCGTCCAGCGCCTGCAGGCGCGCGCCGCGCGCACCGGCGATCAGCAGCTGGCCCGGTGCCGCCACCAGCGCGGCCGACGCCGGTCCCGGCTTGACCTGGGCCAGTGGGTGGAAGGTGGCGCCGCCGTCGGCGCTGCGCAGCAGCTGGCCGGCCTGGCTCACCAGCAGCAGCGAGCCGTCGGGCAGCGCCAGGCCGGCCGTCAGGCCGGTCTGGGTGCCGGTGTCGGCGCGCTGCCAGCTCTTGCCGCCGTCGGCGCTGTGCAAGGCCGTGCCGCGCAGGCCGAACACGAGCAGGCTGCCCTGCGTACCGGTGGCGCCGAAAAAGCTGCCGTGGTAAGGCGAAGCGACGGCCTCGAAACGCTGGCCGTCGGCGCTGCGCTTGAGGATCAGGCCCTGCTCGCCCACGATATACAGTTCGCCGCCCACGGCGCGGATCGCGTTCAGGTGCAGCGCCTTGGGGTTGTCCAGGTGGCTTTCCCAGTGCTGCCAGGTCTTGCCGCCGTCGTCGCTGCGCAGCGCCAGGCCGAAGGCGCCCACGGCCAGGCCGTGGCCCTGCTGGTCGAACCAGACGTCGAGCAGTGGCTTGTCGCCGGCCTCGGCGTCCTTGCGGCCATCGAACTGGCGCTCCCAAGTAGCGCCGGCGTCAGCGCTGTGCAGCACCACGCCGTCATGGCCCACGGCCCAGCCTTCGGTGGCCGTGGGGAACACCAGCGCCACCAGGTCGGTCGAGACGGGTACGCTGGCCTGGCGCCAGTGGCCGCCCTGGTCGTCCGAATACAGCACGTGACCGCGCTGGCCGACGGCGACGATGCGCGCGCCGGCATGGGCCAGGCCGTTGAGCAGCGCGCGTGGCGCCAGCGCGCTGGCCATGGCCGGGGTGTCGAGCGGATCGGCAAAGGGGGCCGCATCGGCCGGTGCCGCCATCAGCAGCGTGAACGTAACGCCCGCCATTGCGCCGGCGGCGGCGCGTGAAAATCGGTTCATGTGTAACTCTCAAAAAAAGACTGCCAGCGCAGTGCGGCGCCAGGGAGGTCGCCTGCCGGCAGCCAAAACGAGACACGGTGCGGGTGGCCGCGCGCGGGGCGCGGCCACGCCGGGTCAGCGTACGCCGGAGCCGGCCAGGGCTTCAGGCGACCACTGGGTCGGCTTCAGCGCGTCGATGTACTTCAGGCCGCCGTACGGGCCGGACATGCCGGTCAGGTTGTAGGCGCCGCTGACGAAGTCATAGATCACGTGGTTGCCGGTGTACGTCGCTTGCGCGTCGTAGGCGTAGATCAGGTGGTCGAACGAGGAGCGGTACAGCTGGCCGCGCGCGTCGTACTGGTCCGAGGCCAGCGCTACCCAGCTATCCTCGTCGATGTAGAAGGTGCGCTTGCCGTAGATGTGGCGCTTGCCCTGCTTGAGCGTGGCTTCCACCACCCACACCCGGTGCAGTTCCCAGCGCACGAAGTCCGGGTTCAGGTGATTGGGTTTGGTGACGTCGGCCGCCACCTTGGCCGCGAACAGCTTGTACTCGCTGTAGGGCACGATCATCTCCTTCTTGCCGATCAGCTTGAAGTCGAAGCGGTCCAGCGCACCGTTGAAGACCCAGGCGTCGTCGTAGGTGGAAGCGCCGGCCGAACCGGGGTTGGGCGTGTCGTAGGCCACGTCCGGGGCCAGCTTGACGCGGCGCTGGCCGGGCAGGTACTGCCACACCTTCCTTGGCTGGGCCACCGGGTTGACGGCGTCGAACGCCATCAAGCCCTCACCGGCGCGGCGCGCCGGCGCCAGGTAGGTCAGCTTGGTGCGGAAGAACACGTCGGTCTGTTTCGCGACATCGGCGTGCTTGGGGTCCGACAGCGGGAACTCTTCATAAATCTCGCCGGCCGTGGCCAGGCTGGGCACGCCGGACGAATCGACATTCCACGATTCGTACTTGGTGGTCAGCGCGTGGCCCTGGTAGCGCAGCAGGTGGTTCCACATCACCTCGTAGCCGCTCTTGGGGATGGGGAAAGGCACGCCGGCCAGCGCGTTTTCCACGCCCACGCCGCCGTCGGCGGTCTTGGCGTTGATGGCGTTCTTGGCCGTGTTATCGAGCAGCGCCTTGGGCAGCGTGACCGGGCGGTGGGTCGGATAGACGTCCACCCGGAAGGTGGGGAAGCGCTTGAGCAGCTCGCGGGTGCCGGCCGTCAGCTTGTCTTCCTGGCCGGCCAGGTTCTTGCCGGTGATGACCAGGCGCGGCTTGTCGGCCGCGTACGGGTCGGGGCGCATGCCGCTGCCCTTGACGAAGCCGGCCGGCGCCGCGGCCAGGCCGCCCGTGAATTCGGGTATGGTGCCGTCCTTGTTGGCGCCCTTCTCCGCGCCCACCGCCGTCAGCGTGGTGCCCAGCTGTTTTGCCTCGTCGGGCGTGACGCCGGCCTGGGCCGCCGCTGCCGCCGCCAGTGCGGCGGCCATGATGGTTTGCTTGAACATGGTGTTGTCTCCTGTTGTCTTATCAGAACGTGGTCTTGAAGGTGGCGGCGAGGAAGCCGCGGTCCTTCAGCAGCGAGGTGACGCCGCCGAACGAGGTGACGGCGCCGGTGACCGGATCGGTTGCCAGGGGGCCGAAGAAATTGACGTACTTCAGATCGAAGCGGTACTTCTGGCGCACGTCGAACGCCACGCCGGCCGCGTAGTTGCCGGCGCCCTTGTTGCCGCCCGCCTGCACGCCCGAGTTGCCCTTCAGGCCCACCGAGTAGCTGAGCGGGGCCGACATATCCACGCCCGGCAGCACCTGGAACCAGGTCGGGGTGAAGGTCAGGGCCAGGCCGAAGTAGTTGCGCGTGACCTTGTCGACGCCGTGGTAGTCATCGCGGCCGCGGTAGAACTGGGCGCCCTGCGTGACCTTGTCGACCCGGTTCCACACCAGCTCCGTGGCCCAGGTGGCCGCGTCGGACAGCGGCGTCTTGGCCATGGTGCCCAGGAAGTTGAGCACGCCGTGTATCGTGTTGCCGCGCGCGCCGCTCACGTCGCCCTGCTGCGGCAGGTCGCCTGCCTTCACCACCAGCGTGGGATTGAGCTTGGCGTTGAGCGCGGCGATGATGGCCGGGCTGGTCCCGACCGGCATCAGCAGCGCCGGCGTGCTGTAGATCGGCATATCGCGGCGGTACGACAGGTCGGCGCCGACGGCGATGCCGGCCACGCTCTTGGACAGCGACAGGCCCAGCACGTCGATGTGGTTGGCGTACTCGAACTGGTACTGGCTGGTGCCGCCCAGCGTGACCGGGTAGAACAGGCAGTTGCTGCCGACGACGGCGGCGCCCGGAATGGCGGCCTTGCAGACGGCCGCGCCGTTGGGGCCGAACATGGCGGCCGGCAGGCCGGCCAGGCGCACGTTCGCCTGCGGCAGCAGGTCCGAGGTGCGGCGCAGGTAGCCGCCCACCGTGCCGTCCAGCCACTCGGGACTCCAGCGCGCGGCCAGGCCCCAGTCGCCGCGGTTGGGCGCGCGGCTGTCCTCGCGGCGCACGGCCGTGCCCAGCGGGCCCAGGCTGAACGATTCGGCGCCCTGGAAGGCGTAGTCGTAGAAGCCCAGGAAGGAACCCGATTCGGGCAGGCGGGCCGGCTTCCAGTTGAAGAAGTACTGGGCCGCCAGGCCCAGCTCCGGCGTGACGGAAGCCTGGGCCGACAAGGCCTGGCGCGGCAGGAACAGTTCCTTGGCATCCGTGCCCGGCACGGAATAGCCCTTCAGCAGGTCGATCGGCGACTGGCCGTAGTTGACGCCATGGATGGGCGACAGCAGGCTCTCGCCCCAGTACAGCGTGTGCTGGCCCAGCTTGACGTTGACCGGCACGTCGGCCACCTCGAAGCTGGAGAACACGAAGGCATCGAGGATTTCGCCCGAACCGCGGTGGTAGCGCTTGGCGTAGTCCGACATGCCCAGCGCCGGCTTGCCGCCTTCGCGGTGGTTGGAGCTGGCCACGTTGGTGTTGTCGAGCTGGTCGTAGGCGCGGTCGTACCAGCCGGCGGCCGACACCCGCATCCCCATCTTTTGCTGGAACACGACGTCCAGTTCCGACAGCCAGTCGATGCGCTCGGACACGGCACCCTTGTTGAAGTTGCGGTCGCCGTCGTCGAAGTTGGCCGACTTCAGGAGTGCCGCTTCCTGGCCGTTCACGCGCTGGCCGTAATTGAGCTTGATGGTGTTGTCGAAGCGGATGGCGAGGTCGGAATTGCCCGTCTCCAGTTCGGCCGCGTGGGCCACGCCGATCGCGCACAGGGCCGCTGCCAGTGCTTTCAGTGCCAGGGGGTGGTAGGGTTGTGCTGGTTTCATACTGCGCCTGCTCCTCTATATGTTTTTTATAAACGCTGCTGGTACGGTGCTGCTCTCTTGCCGCATGGGCGGCAAATCCGTGGCTGAAGGCGGGTGCGTCTACTGGCGAGGGGGCGGCGTGGCGCGCAAGGCATGATGCGGTCTCCTCATCGTATAAGCCCCGCTGTCCTGGCCGGGCTATGTTGTCCGGTCCGGGTCAGCGATGAGCCATCATAGGATCCAAAGCGAAAAATCCCGTTTCCATTTCACGACGAGCACTTCGCATTTCGTGACAAACACAAAGGACGTGGCGCGTCGTGCACAGCGGCCCGCGGTGGGGGCGGAGGCGGAGGCGGCGCCGGCAAGCGGTGGGATAGATGTGTGCGAGGTGTGGGCGAGGTGTGGGCGAGGTGTGGCGGAGATGTGGGAGCAAATGCATGGGCGGTGGCTGCGGTCGCCCCATGCGTCAGCGCCGCCCGGAGGCGCACTGGCGCTGGCACAGCCTGTGGGCACGCAGGGCCGGCACTGCCGCCCGCCCCGGACCTGCCGTCAGCGCGGCGCCGGCCCGGTGGGAGCGACGAGCTCCGGTAGGAGCGACGATTACGGCTGCTGTTCCTGCCGGGCGCGCGCCGCCCGCCGCAGCGCCGGCGCGTCGGCGTCGGCCACGGTGGCCTCGCCGGCCTGGAGGCGGAAGATGCGCACCGAATCGTTGACGTTGTCGGCCTGTTCGCACAGGGCCCCGGCGGCCGCCGCCAGCTGCTCCACCATGGCCGCGTTCTGCTGGGTCATGCCGTCGATGTGGCCGACGGCCGCGTGTACCTCGGCCATGCTGGCCTGCTGCAGCTGGGCCGCGTGGCTGATGCCGGCCAGGACGTCGGTCACCTCGGCCACCGACTGCACGGCCTCGCGCATGCGGGCGCGCGCCTCGTCGGTGCGGCCCGCGCCCTGGCGCACATGGTCGGCCGACTCGGCCACCAGCTGCTTGATCTGCTGGGTGGCCGCCGCCGTGCGCTGGGCCAGCGTGCGCACCTCGGTGGCCACGACGGCGAAGCCGCGGCCCGCTTCGCCGGCGCGCGCCGCCTCCACCGCCGCATTCAGCGCCAGCAGGTTGGTCTGGAACGCCACCGACTCGATCAGGTGGATGATCTCGCCGATGTGGCTGGACGAGGCCGAAATGTCGGCCATGGCCTGGGCCGCCGCATCCACCGCCGCGTCGCTGCGGCCGGCCACGGCGCCCGTCTGCCCGGCCAGGTCGGTGGCCTGGCTGGCCGCCTGCGCACCCTGCCCCACCTTGTCGTTGATGGCCGCCAGCGCGGCCGCCATCTGCTGCAGGCTGCCCGCCTGCGCCTCCGTGCGGGCCGACAGGTCCTGGTTGCCGGCCGCGATATCGTGCGCGCTCACGCGCAGGTGGTCGACTTCGTCGCGCACGTCGCGCACCACGGCGCGCAGGTTGACGGCCAGCTGCGCCAGGGCGTGCTGCAGCTGGCCCACCATGCCCGCTGCGCCCGTGGCCACCGGGTGCGCCAGGTCGCCGGCGGCCAGCTGGTTGGCGTCGCGCAGCACGCCGTGCAGGCGCGCGACGGTCAGGCGCCACACGCCGGCCGTGGCCATGCCCGCCACCAGCGCGCCGCCCACGGCCTGCCCCCACAGCGGCAGGCCGGCCCGGCCCAGCCCCAGCAACATGGCCGCGGCCAGCAGTTGCAGCCCCACCAGCCAGCCCAGGCTGGTGGGCGTGAGCCGGCGCCGCAGCCGGCCGCGCCAGTCGCAGCGCAGCAACTGGCCGCGGCGCAGCACATGGCGCGGGCGGCCGGCGGCCGCGTCGGCCCGCATCTGGGCGTACAGCTGCTCGGCCTGGGCCACGGCGGCCGGATCGGGCGCCGTGCGCACCGACAGGTAGCCGGTGATGCGGCCGCCATCCATCATGGGCGCGGCGTGGGCCAGCACCCAGTAGTGGTCGCCGTTCTTGCGGCGGTTCTTGACCAGCCCACTCCACGGCCGCCCCTCCTGGAGGGTGGCCCACAGGTCGCGGAACGCTTCGGCCGGCACGTCCAGGTGGCGCACCAGGTTGTGCGGCTGTCCCATCAGTTCCTCGCGCGTGTAGCCGCTGACGGTAACGAACGTGGGATTGCAATAGACGATGCGGCCCTTGGTGTCGGTGACGGACACGATGGTCTGGTCGGCCGGGAAGGTGTAAGCGCGCTGGCTCACCGGTAGATTAATGCGCATAGTGGCTCTGGTACTCTGGGTGTGACCGGGCCGGAACGCGACACTGGCGCGTCATGGGAGCTGCCAGCCGATTGCGGCAGGCGCAGGGAGGACATGGCGGCGTGGCCTGGCCCGTCCTGGCTGCGCCGCCGGCCGCACGTGTTGTGATTATTTTCCGATTGGCAAGATACAGTGTCGACCACCGGGCCGCCCAATGTCAACGGCCCCGGTGGCGCGACGGTCCGCTTGTCAGCAACTGGCAACCGGTTGTCGCGGGATGCGAAATACCCATATTCAAAGTAGTGGTATCTCGCCCTCTCGCCGGACGACGGCCCCTGGCCAGCGGCCGCGCTAGCTTGCTTTCCAGTCCGTTCGGTCCGCCGCCGTGGTGCCCAGGCGCCGGGCCGGTTTGCGCATGGCGATGACGGGCGCGCACCGCCCCCGCGACACCATGCGCGCGGGCGCGGAGCTGGCTGGCGCAGCCGGCGTGTCGCCGATCTTGAACACGCCGACGGCCTGCGCCAGGTGTTCGGACTGTTCCTGCAGCGAGCCGGCGGCGGCGGCGGCCTGCTCCACCAGCGCCGCGTTCTGCTGGGTCACTTCATCCATCTGCGTGATGGCCTGGTTGATCTGCTCGATGCCGGAACTCTGCTCCTGGCTGGCCAGGGTGATTTCGCCGATCAGGTCCGACACCCGCTGCACGCTCAGCACCACCTCCAGCATGGTGCTCCCGGCCTGGTCCACCAGCTTGCTGCCGGTGCCGACCTTGTCGACCGAATCGTTGATCAGCGCCGTGATCTCCTTGGCGGCGGCGGCCGAACGGTGCGCCAGGTTGCGCACTTCCGACGCCACCACGGCAAAGCCGCGCCCCTGCTCGCCCGCGCGCGCCGCCTCGACGGCCGCGTTCAAGGCCAGGATATTGGTCTGGAACGCGATGCTGTCGATGACGGTGATGATGTCGACGATCTTGCGCGCCGAATCGTTGATGGCGCCCATGGTCTGCACCACTTCCCGCACCACGGCGCCGCCCTTGACGGCCACTTCCGAGGCCGACACGGCCAGTTCGCTGGCCTGGCGCGCATGGTCGGCATTCTGCTTGACGGTGCTGGTGAGTTGTTCCATGGACGATGCCGTTTCTTCCAGCGAGCTGGCCTGCTGCTCGGTGCGCGACGACAGGTCCAGGTTGCCGGAGGCGATCTCGCCGGCCGCCGTGGCGATGGTGTGCGAGCCGCTGCGCACCTCGCCCACGATGCTCTGCAGGCTGGCATTCATGTCCTTCATGGCCCGCAGCAGCTGGCCCATTTCGTTGGTCGAGGCCACCTCCACCGTCTGGGTCAGGTCGCCCGATGCCACGCTGCGGGCGATACGCACCGCATAGTCGAGCGGCGCCGTGATGCTGCGCACCAGCCATGCGCCGATGGCGGCGGCGGCCAGCAGGCTGAGCGCGATCAGGGTGATCGAGATGGCGCGGAAACGCTCATAGGTCCGCTGGCTGGCGTCGTATTCGGCCTTGCCGATGTCAAGCTGCATCTGGATCAGCTCATTGAGCGAGCTGCGCACGCCGGCAAAACTGCTCTCCATGGGGCCTTGCACCAGCGCCGTGACGGTGGCGACATCCTTGTCGCGGGCCGCGACGACGGCGGGATTCAAGATCTGCTCCAGAAAGCGCTGGCGCGCCTGGACGAATTTCGCCGCCAGCACTTTTTCGTCCGGCGCCAGGTAGGTGGCCATGTAGGCGGACCATTCCTTGTTGATCAGGGCTTTTTCCCGTTCGATGCCGGCCGCCACCGCCGGCAACTTGTCCGGATCGGCGCCAACGACCCGGGCCAGCGCGAGCTGGTTGCGGTTCAGGGCGCGGATCACCTGGTCCAGCTGCCCCATGGCGATCAGGCGGTCCTGGTAGATGGTCTTGACGGAGGCGTTGGTGCCGCCCAGGCTGAACAGGCCCATGAGGCCGATGACCAGCATCATGGTGGCGAGGAACAGCAGGGCAAAGGCCAGGCGGGCCTTGATGGTGGTGTTTTGTAGCATCATTATCTCCCGACATGACAGGCAACACAGGCCAGTTTGCCCCGCCAGCGATCCGATACGCGGCGGCACGACCGGCTGGCGGTTGACGTTACTCTCAACTTGCTATGGATATACTAGGCAGCCGCTCAGGCCACGGCAACTGGCCACACCCATGTCTGGACAAGGTTGGGCTGCTTATATTGGCGGATGCCGGGAGCGGTGCGGGCCACCAGCCAGGCCGGCGGCAAGGGCGGAGGGTGCCGTGCGGCCGGCCCAGGGCGCAGCACGGCCACGGGACGTGACGTCCCGCGCTTAGGCGACGAAACAGTCGATCTGATGACGGCTGACGCGCAAATTCTGCAGCGCGTCGCGCACCCGCAAGTGCTCCCGGTGGCTGCCATATGCCTGCAGCGACGCCTGGTCGGCGAACTCGGTCAACAGCAGGACATCGCAGGCGTCGGCGTCGATGCCGGCGTCGAGCCCCACTTCCAGCCGCAGCATGCCCGGTATGCGGCCGCGCAAGCCTTCGAAGGCTTGCCGGAATTGCTCGCGCACCCGCGTGCGCTCCTCGGCGGTATCGCCCTTGACGTGCCACATCACGATATGGCGGATCATGGCGCCACCGCCGCCGGATTGAGCACGAAGTCGTATTCGAGCGCATAGGCGGCCTGCGTCGCGTCGTCCTCCGGCGCCGCGCGGCGCACCCAGTCCGCAATCAGGCTGGAGCGCACGCCGAATACCGCGTCCGAATCGAGATAGGGGTCGCCGGCGCGGAACACGTGGGTGATCAGCTTTTCGTAGCCGTCGGCCTGGATCATGAAATGCAGGTGGGCCGGCCGCCACGGGTGGCGCCCCAGCGCGGCCAGCATGGCGCCCACCGGCCCGTCATGGGGAATCGGATAGTGCTGCGCCAGGATGGAGCGGAAATGGAAACGGCCGTCGGCGCCGCTGCGCAACTGGCCGCGGGCCCGGTGCTGGTGCGCGCCGGCCGCCTGCACGTCGTAATTGCCCTCCTCATCGGACTGCCAGACGTCGATCACGGCGCCGGCCACCGGCTCGCCGCCGATGCCGCGCACTTGCCCGCTCACCCGGCATGGCGTGCCCCTGGCGCCGTTGGCGATGTCGGCGCCATGCTCGTACTGCGGCGCGCCATCGACGAAGAACGGACCGAACACGGTCGATTCCGTGCAGCCGGCCGGCTTGGCGTTGTTTTGCGCCGTCACCAGGGTCGACAATCCCAGCACGTCGGACAGCAGGATGAATTCCTGGCGCCGGTGGTCGGTGATGTGCCCCACGCCGGTCAGGAAGGCGATGCCCTGCTCCCACTCGGCCTCGGTCAGCTGCACTTCGCGCGCGAACCCGTGCAGGTGCCGCACCAGGCTGGCCATCACCGTCCGCAGCCGCGCATTGTCGCAGTGCGCCATGGCCGCCAGCACGGCGGGCGTGATTGTCTCTTCATTAATGTTACGCATCACATCATCTCCTTTTATTTGCCGCCCCTGCCGGACAGCCGCAGCCGGCGCTGCACCGGGAAGAAATGCACATCGTAGCGGTGGGCGATGGCGCCCCACAGTCCGGTCCTGAAACGCAACGTGATGATGACGGCCAGCGTGCCGAGGCCGATCAGATACCAGGTGCCGTAATCGGACAGGAACTTGTTCAGGCCCCAGAACACGACGGCGCCCAGGATCGGCCCCTCTATCGTCCCCAGTCCGCCTATCATCACCAGGAAGATGGCGAACGCGGTCCAGTTCACGGAAAACGCCGCGTCCGGCGAAATGCGCAGGTTGCCCAGGAAGTACAGCGCCCCCGCCAGGCCGGCCCCGAAGGCCGCGACCAGGTACACGGCGCGCCGCGTGGCACGCACGTCGATGCCCTGCGACTCGGCCGCCACGCCCGAGTCGCGCACCGCCATCAGGGCCAGACCCTGGCGGCTGCGCAGGAACCAGTAGGTCAGGCCGATGGTGGCCACCACCGCGGCCAGCGTCATGGCGAAGGTGGCCGCTTCGCGCGTCGCCCTGGCGTAGCCGGCCAGCGCCGTCAGACTGGTGCCCGAGCCCCCGCCGATGGCCGACGCATTGGCGAACGAGAGCCGGAACACTTCCGCGATGACCCAGGTGCCGATGGCGAAATAGCCGCCCTGCAGCCGGAACGCCAGCTTCGACATGGGCCAGGCGACGAGCGCCGTCAGCAGCGCCGCCAGCGGCACGGCCAGGAAGGGGTTCAAGCCCAGCCAGTTGGCCAGGATCACCAGCATATAGCCGCCGAAGCCGAGGAAGGCCTGCTGGCCGATCGAGACCATGCCGCCATAGCCGGCCAGCAGGTTCCACATGCTGGCGAAAATGAAATAGCAGGCGATCTGGTTAAATTCGCGCAGCCAGGCCGGATCGGCCCAGGCGGGCATGGAGCCGGCCACCAGCAACAGCAGCATGGCGCCGGCCACGCCGGCCTGGCTGGCGCGGGTGCGCCGCTGCACGCTGTAGGCCGGGGTGGAAAGGGAAATTGCGTCGCGCATCATGTCGACTCCTTCAACGGGTTTTGGGGAACAAGCCTTGCGGGCGGACGACCAGCATCAGCAGGAAAGCGATATGGCCGCACCAGACGCCCCAGCCGGGGTCGAGCCGGAACCCGATGCCCTGGGTGACACCCAGCACCAGCCCGCCCGCGAACGTGCCCCAGAACGAGCCCATGCCGCCGATGATCACGGCCTCGAAGGCGAACAGCAGCAGGGCCGGGCCGTCGGTGGGCGAGAACGTGGTGCGCATGCCCTGCAGGGTGCCGGCCAGCGCGATCAGCACGAAGGCGATGCCGGTGGCCAGCGCATACACGTGGCGCGCGTCGAGTCCCATCAACTGGGCCACGTCGCGGTCGTCCGAGGTGGCGCGGAAGGCGCGGCCCAGCGCCGTGTGCTTGAACAGCCACTGCATGGTGGCCGCGCACAGCACGGCGACGGCGAACACGGCCAGCGGCAGCACGCCCGCCACCAGTCCCCCGCCCAGTTGCACGCTGCCGGTGGCAAGCGCGCCGGTGTCGATGGCGCGCGGGTCGGCGCTGAACAGCTCCGTCAGCAGGTTCTGGATCACGACCGAGATGCCGAAGGTGACCACCAGCGAAGGCAGCGGGTCCTTGCCCACAGTGCCGTTCAGCACCAGGCGCTGCAGGCCGTAGCCAGCGCCGAAGGCCAGCGGCGGCAGCAGCGCCAGCGCCAGCCAGGGCAGCGGCATGGCGTGCGCGCCGGCCACCGACAGCAGGCCCAGGGCGGCGAACGAGGCCAGCACGGTCAGGTCGCCGTGGGCCGTATTGGTCAGGCGCATGACGCCGAACATCAGCGACTGCCCCATCGCGAACAAGGCGTACAGGCCGCCCACCAGGACGCCCTGCAACAGGGTGTCGATCCAGTTCATCATGTGCGCTGCTCCTTGGCGATGCCGAAATAAGCCTGTGAAATCTGTTCATGCGTGATGTCGGCCGAGGCGCCCGACAGCGACACCCTGCCCTCCTGCAGGCAGTACAGCCGGTGCGACACGCGGCGCGCCGTGGCGACGTCCTGCTCGACGAGGATGACGCTCATGCCGGCGGCCGTCAGGGCCGGCATGGCGTCGTAGATCTCGCGCACCACCACCGGCGCCAGGCCCAGCGAGATTTCGTCGCAGATCAGCAGCGCCGGATTGCTCATCAGCGCGCGGCCGATGGCGACCATCTGCTGCTGTCCGCCCGACAGTTCGGTGCCGGGATGGGCGCGCCGCTCGCGCAGCACGGGAAACAGGCGGTACACCCGTTCCAGGTCCCACGGCCCGGATCGCCGGCTGTAGGCGCCGATCAGCAGGTTCTCCTGCACCGACAGGCTGGGGAACAAACGCCGCCCCTCCGGCACCATGGCGATCCCGCGCCGCACGATCTGGCCCGGCGCCATGCCGCCGATATCCTCGCCGTTGAAGCGCACGGCCGACGGCGGCGCGGCCAGCATGCCGGTGATGGTCTTGAGCAGGCTCGATTTGCCGGCGCCGTTGGCGCCGATGATGGCCACCGTTTCGCCCGCGTGCAGCGCGGCGTCGATGCCGAACAGCGCCTGGAAGTCGCCGTAGCGCGCTTCCAGCGCCCGTGTTTCCAGCAATGGTGTCATGCCGCCGCTCCCATGTACACGCGCCGCACCTGCGGGTCGTCCATCACCGCTTGCGGCGCCCCCTCGGCCAGGCGCGCACCGAAATTGATGACCAGCAGGCGGTCGGCCACCGCCAGCAGCGCGTGCACCACGTGCTCGATCCAAATCATGGCCACCCCGCGCGCCTTGATGGCCGCGATCTCGGCCACCAGCTGGTGCGCCTCGTGCTCGGTCAGGCCGCCGGCGATCTCGTCGAGCAGCAGCAGGCGCGGCCCGGTCGACAGCGCCCGCGCCAGCTCCAGGCGCTTGCGGTCGAGCAGCGTGAGGCCGCCCGCCAGCCGGTTGGCGCGCGCCAGCAAGCCCGTTTGCGTGAGCACGTCGACGCAGACCGGGTAAGCCTGCTGCTCCGACAGCCCGCCGCCGAAGGTGGCGGCGGCCAGGCAGTTCTCGAACACCGTCATGGCGCCGAACGGCTGCGGCACCTGGTAGGAACGGCCGATGCCCATGCGGCAGCGCCGGTGGGCCGGCAGGCCCAGGATGTCGTGCCCGGCGTAGCGCACCCGGCCCCGGTCGGCCCTGACGTCGCCCGAAATCAGGTTGAACAGGGTGGTCTTGCCGGCCCCGTTCGGCCCCAGGATGCCCAGCGTCTCGCCGGCACCGACGCAAAAGCTGATGTCGTCGGTCACCGTCAGCGCGCCGTAGCGCTTGCTGACCCCTTCCACTGCCAACAGGGTTTCCATGGTCGTGTCCATCGCCTCACTCCATCAGCTTGATGGCGCCGCCGGTCTTGACGGACGGCGCGCCCTGGTTGTCGACGATGACCAGCTCGTACTTGAACTTCTTGCCCTTGACCCACTGGCCCAGCACCAGCGGCGTCTTCGACACGTTCTTGAACGGGCCGCGCCCGCCCCACTTCACGGGGCCGACGATGCTGTCCATGCTGGTGGCGGCGATGGCCGCGCGCAGCGCGTCGCGGTCGGTGCTGTGGGCGCGCCGCAGGGCGTCCAGCGCCACCTCGAACAATGCGTGCGAAAAGCCCAGCGGCTGGGTCCACTGCTTGCCGGTCTGGGCCTCGTAGGCGTCGCACAGCTCGGCCGCCCGCGCCCCCGTCAGCGAGGATTTGAACGGATGGGACGGCGACCACCACACTTCGGCGCTCAAGCCCGCGCCCAGCTCCCCCAGCGCCTCGACCGCGCCCGGGAACAGCAGTGCCTTGCCCAGCGTGACCACCTTGGGCCGGAACCCCTGCTGGCGCGCCTGGGTGAGGAAGGTCTTGGCGTCCGGCGGGATCATGACGCCGGTGACGATGTTGACGTCGGCCTTCTTGAACGCGGCGATCTGGGCCGAGAAATCCTGGTTCATATTCTGGTAGCGCCCGGGATCGGTCAGCTTGTAGCCCAGTTCATCGAGCGTGCGGGGGAAGCCGAGGAACTTGTCGCCCCAGGCGTTGCCGTCGCCGTCGTTGGGGAACAGGCCGCCCACGCGCTTGTTGGTGGCCACCTTGGCCCAGCCATGGGTGAAGCTGGCGATCACGTCTTCCAGGCCCCAGAACATATGATAGGTCCACTTGAAGCCGGCTTGCGGATTGCCGTTGCGGCCGAAGAACCAGGGCTGCCACGGCACCACCGTCGAGATGCACGGCACCTCGTTCAGTTCGCACGCGTCGGACACGGGATTGGCCGTCTCCGGCGTGGACGACACCAGCATCAGGTCGACCTTGTCCTTCAGGATCAAGTCGTTGGCCACCTCGCCCGCCCGATTGGGGCTGGACTGGCTGTCCTTGAGAATGACGCGTACCGGCACCAGCTTGCCGCCGATGTCGACGCCGGCCTTGAACTTGTCGTGCAGGCTGGCGATGACCCATTTATCGGCCTCGCCAAAGGCGGCCAGCGGGCCCGTTTGCGGCGAGACGTAGCCGATGCGGATTTCCTTGGACTGGGCCAGCGCGGGGGTGATGCCGATGGCGCCCAGCGCCAGGCCGACGGCGGTGCCGCCGAGCAGGCGGCGGCGCGCGAGTTGTACTGTTTTCATGATGACTCCGGAAGATGGGTGGGGAACGGTACGGCGCTCACAGCGCAATGGTGGCCTTGAGCCAGAGCGCACTGCCTGCGGCCCGGTTGCGCACGCCCAGCTCCTTCTGGTACTTGAGCGTGACGAAGAAGCCCTTGCCCGTGTCGTACTTGAGCGCCGGGCCGATGGCATAGGCGCGCCCGCGGTTGTCGGCCACGGCCAGGCCGTGGCGGCGGTCGTCGGTGGTCTGCGCGTAGGCATAGCCGCCCACGCCCACCACCCAGTTGTTGCCCAGCCCGTAGCCGAGCGAGTAATCGGCGTGCAGTTCCTGGCCCGAGCGGTAGCCGGTGTCCTTGTTGCGCAGGTTGAAGTCGTACATCAGCTTGACGTCCCAGTTCAGGCCGGCCGGGTCGATGCGGGTCACCGTGTACACCGGCTCGATGGCCCAGTAGTGGCGGCCCAGGTTGGCCAGCGCGTCCTGGCTGTAGCTGCCCGACGGGGTCAGGATGTCGAGCGCCAGCACGCTGTGCAGCTGGGCACTGTGGTGGTAGCCCAGCGCCAGCGCGGTGACGATGATGTCGCCCACGCCCTGCTTTTTCTGGCGCGCGCCGTTGACGGCCACGTCCAGGTCCACCAGCGGCACGATCATGGCCTGCGCCACCTGGCCGCCGAACAGCGTGGCGTCATGCACCCAGATCAGGCGCGGCGCCAGCACGTTGGCCGTCACATTGAAGTCGAGCGGAATGGTGTCGCCGCGCCGGTCCTTCAGTTCGTCGGCGCGGTAGCGGTTGGCGAACAGGATGGTGTACACGCCGGCCGGCGGCATGGCGGCCGACATATAACTTTCCGCCCCCATCGGGTAGGTCGAGCCGCCCCCTTCGGTCGCGTGCGCGCCCAGCATGGTCAGGCAGGCGGCGGCGCACAGGGCGCGCCGGGTCGTGGCGGTAGTCTTTGCTTTCATGATGGTCTCCTTTGTGGTTCTTATGTGATGACTGCAACTGCGCTATTGCGGTTCATTGGCTGGCAATGGGCCGCCTGTGGGTTGCCTGGTGGTTGGTGGCGTTCTCCTCAGGTTGGGGCGGCGGCGGCCGGATCGCGGCCGTGCCAGGCGTCGTCCAGCAGCGCGCGGATGGCGGCGCGGGTCACCGGACGCGGATTCCAGTAGGCATTCGATGCGGCGATGTCGGCGCAGGCGTCGAGGTCCTGCTCGCGCATGCCCAGTTCGCGCAGCGTGAGCGGCGCACCCAGCGCGCGGGCCAGCGCCAGCATGCCCTGGGCCGCGTCGCTGGCGCCAAGGGCGGCGGCGATGCGGGCCGCCACTTCGGGCACGGCGCTGGCGTTGTAGGCCAGCACGTGCGGCAGGATCACGGTATGGGTCTCGGCATGCGGCAGGTTGTAGCTGCCGCCCAGCGTGTGGCACAACTTGTGGTGCAGGGCCATGCCGACGCTGCCCAGTACCGCGCCGCACAGCCAGGCGCCGTACAGGCAGTCGGCGCGGGCGGCCACGTCGTGCGGTGCGGCCAGCACCCGCGGCAGGCCGCGCGCCAGCGCCGCGATGCCGGCCAGCGCCAGCTGGTCCATGATCGGGTTGCGGTCCTGGGCGTACAGCCCCTCCACCGCGTGGGCCATGGCGTTGATGCCGCTGGTGACGGACAGCGCCGGCGGCAGGGTCAGGCTCAGTTCCGGATCGTAGATGACGGTCTTGGGCAGCACGCGGGCATGGCGCCCCGTTTTCTTGACGCCCCCTTCCGTGATGCCGTACACGGGCGTCATTTCGCTGCCCGCATAGGTGGTGGGGATGGCCAGGATGGGCAGTTCGGATACCAGCGCGATGGCCTTGCCCAGCCCCGTGGTGGAGCCGCCGCCGACGGCGATGGCGCAGTCGGCGCCGAGTTCGCACGCCAGGGTGCGCGCGGCGCGCGCCGTCTCCATCGGTACGTGCATGACGGCGCCGTCGTAGATGCCGGCGCAGCGCTCACCGATCAGCGCGGCCACCCGCTCGGCCAGCGGACGCTGCTCGCGCGTACACAGCACCAGCGCCCGGCGCGCGCCCAGCTGATCGATTTCACGCCCCACGTGCTGCAGGCTGCCGGCGCCGAACACGACTCGGGGAAAGGCGGCTGAAAAGATGAAGTTGTCCATGGTGCCCGTCCTCAGCGCGGATAATGGGGCGCGACGTTGGCGTCCACGTTGATCCAGACCGATTTGGGCTGGGTGTACTCGCGCATCACCTCGAAGCCCATCTCGCGTCCGTAGCCGGACTGGCCGACGCCGCCGAACGGCGAACCGGGGCTGACGCGCTTGTAGCAATTGATCCAGACCATGCCCGACACCATCTCGCGCGCCACCTTGTGCGCGCGCTGCAGGTCGCGCGTCCACAGGCCGCCGCCCAGGCCATATTGCGTGCCGTTGGCGATCACCAGCGCCTGTTCATCGCGCTCGAAGGTGGTGACGGTGACGAAGGGGCCGAACACTTCTTCCTGGCTGACGCGGTCGCGGACGTCGGCCCGCACGATGGTCGGCTCCACGTAGAAGCCCGCCGCCAGGGCCGGGTCGGCCGGCGCCCGGCCGCCCAACAGCACCTGGCCGCCGTCCGCGCGCGCCACGTCGCAGTAGGACAGCACGCGGTCGCGGTGCTGCTGCGACGTCAGCGGCCCCATCTCGGTGGCGAGGTCGAGCGGATCGCCCAGCTTGATGGAACCGGCCAGGCGCGTGAATTTTTCCAGGAACTCGTCGGCGATGGCCGCATGCAGCACCAGGCGCGAACCGGCGATGCAGGCCTGGCCCTGGTTATGGAAGATGCCGAAGGCGGCGCCATTGACGGCCGCGTCCACGTTGGCGTCGCCGAACACGATGTTGGCGCCCTTGCCGCCCAGCTCCAGCTGGATCTTCTTGAGGTTGCCGGCCGACGCTTGCACGATGCGGCGACCGGTCTGGGTGGAGCCGGTGAAGGCGATCTTGGCCACGCCCTCGTGTTCGGCCAGGTATTGGCCGGCCACGTGGCCCAGGCCGGGCACGATGTTGACGACGCCGGGCGGGAAGCCCACTTCGGCCATCAGCTCGGCGATGCGCAGCGTCGACAGCGGGGTCAGCTCGGCCGGCTTCATCACCACGCAGTTGCCAGCCGCCAGTGCCGGCCCCATTTTCCAGCTGGTGAACATGAGGGGGAAGTTCCACGGCACCACCTGGGCCACCACGCCCAGCGGCTCGCGCAGCACATAGTTCAGGAAGCCCGCCTCCACCGGCACCACGCTGCCTTCCACCTTGTCGGCCATGCCGCCGAAATAACGGAAGGTGGCGGCCGTGCGCGGCACGTCCAGGCCGCGGGTGTCGCGCAGCGGGTGGCCCGTGTCCAGCGATTCCAGGCGTGCCAGCTGGTCCGCGTTGGCTTCGATGGCGTCGGCCAGCTTGAGCAGCAGGCGGCCCCGCTCCATGGCCGGCAGCCGCGACCAGGCCGGAAAGGCGCGGGCGGCGGCGGCCACCGCCTTGTCGATGTCGGCCTTGCCGGCCATGGCGACGTGGGCGATCACCGAGTTGTCGTGCGGGTTCAGGCTGGCCAGGGTGGCGCCGTCCTCGGCCTCGACAAAGCGGCCATCGATGAATAGTTTGGTTTGCATAGCTTCTCCGCTGACAGATGGAACGGGCGAGCAGGTCCGCTGGATGGGCCGGGGCCCATCCACTGCGGTACTGCGCCGGATACGAGTTTGGGGGGGTTAGAAAGTCACTGGGTAGACCGGCGACTTGCCGGCCAGGATGTCATGCACCACCTTGGGCGAGCCGTTCTCCCACACCAGCAGCATGGAGCGCTTGGGCGAATAGCCCTGGTGGCGGCAGTTGGCCGGCATGGCGGCCATGTCGCCGGCCTTCATCACGATGCGCGCCAGCGGTTCGGCGGTGAGCTTGTCGCCGCAGTCCCAGGTGATTTCGTCGCTCATCTGGAAGAACCACTCGACGCGGTCGTTGCCGTGGATGATGGGCAGCTTGTGCTCTTCCGTGGTGGGGCACATGTAGCTGTGCTTGACGACCGACGTGAACGAGGGATTCCACACCACGTCCGAGCGCGACAGGTAGGCGAACAGGTTGAAGGCGTGCACTTCGTCCTCGAAGCCCGGCTCGGGGTGCAGCTCCGGCGCGTCCTGCGCCACGTCGGCGAAGGCGCGGTTGACCGGATAGCCACCGGCATCGGTGCGCATGGCCAGGTCGTCGCGCAGGCCCACGCAGCGCGCGGCCAGCTGCCGCAGGCGGCGCACGGCGCCCGTGTTGTCGCCGTGCTTGCGGCCGTAAGGGCTGCCCGTTTCGAGCGGCGCGGCGTAGGGATCGAAGCCGTCGTTGGTCCAGTTTTCCAGCATGGCCACGAACGTCTGGCGCACCTGCTCGGACGGGAAGTTCTGCAGCAGGTCGGCGCCGGCCGTCTTGTAGCTGGCGTTGTAGCTGCCGGCGAACACGTCGACCGTGTTGTAATGGTTGGTGGTGCCGAACACGCTGTCGAAATTGACCCAGCCGTAGAAGAAGCCCCAGCCCACGTCGCGCATGAGCGCGCGCAGGAAGTCGCCGGCATCGAGCGTGTGCGAGAGCTGCTTGCCCTTCGCCGTGACCCAGCGGATGTGGACAAAGTATTCGTCGCGTTCGAATGAAAAGTCGCCAAGGGTGTAGGCCTGGTAGCCGAGGACCGGGTGCGCGGCGCTGGCCAGCACGTCGAATTGGGTAGCTGCGTTCATCTTTATCTCTCCTTCGGTTCGGTACTCAGGCGGCCTGGCAGATGTCTGCCCATTTTTCGACCGACAACTCGCCCAGGCAGGTCTGCAGGATCAGCACGGCGGGCGCAGCGGCCTTGAAGCAGTAAGCGGTGTTGGCGGGCAGCAGCGCCTGGTGGCCGCGCCGCACGCGCATCCAGCCCATGGGCCGGCCTTGCGGCTCACCTTCCACCAGCACGGCGCCGTTCTTGTCCTGGTCGGCGATCCGGGCGGCCGGGTCCAGCTTGACCAGCATGATGTCCACTTCCCTGTCCATGCACAGCACGAACTCGTCGTGGGCGCAGGCATACCAGGGCGAACGGCCCTCGGCGCGGATGGTTTCCAGCACGTAGATCTGGTTGATGCCGAAAACGACTTTTTCGTAAGGCCGCGCCTTGCTCGCGATTTCGAAACAATTGGAAAAGGCGTAATGCCTGGCGTCGTCGTTGATTACCTGGACGCCGCCCTTCTCATAGCTGTCCAGCGAACCGAACCTGGTGGTGTACTGTGTCATGTTGTCTCCTGTTGGCGGAATGGCGACCGTTGCGTGTCGTCCTGCCTTGCAGTCTAGGGAACAATGACGGCTGCGAGTAGTCCACGGCACACGACTGGAGCGTTCTGGATTTCCAAACAATGACTGCCAGTGGCGGCGTGACGTGCCCGGGTGCGTATCAGCGCAGCGGCGGCAGCAGGCCGCGCTCGGTCAGGGCCCGGTCCCAGGGCGGCTCGCCGGAGAAGCTGGCCAGCAGGCTTTCGATAAACAGGCGCAGCTTGACTTCGCCCCGGTGCGACCGGGCATAGACGACGGAAAACGGAAATGAGGACAGGCTCCAGTCGTCCAGCACGATCCGCAGCTGGCCGGCCAGGATGGCGTCGGACGCCACCAGCGTCGGCAGGCAGGCGATGCCCGCGTGTTCGCACGCGTATTCCTTCAGCAGGTGCACGCTGTTCGAGCGCAGCGCCGGCTTCAGGTCAAGCGATACCTGCTCGCCGGGACGGTCGAAGATCCAGCGGTCGCGGGTCGGATAGCCGGAATACAGGCCCAGCGTGTGGTCGTACAGTTCGCGCGGATTGCCCGGCGCGCCGTGGCGTCGCAGATAGTCGGGCGAGGCGCAGAACACGCGCCGCACGGTAAACACTTCGCGTCCGATCAGCTCGTCGGAACTGGGCTCGAAGATCTGCAAGGCGCAATCGACGCCGGCCTTGACCGGGTCGACCACGGCGTCGTTGACGATCAGGTCGAGCAGGATGCCGGGATACTGGGCCTGGAACTCGCGCAGGTAGACGCCCATGCGGCCCAGCACGAAACCCGGCAAGGCGTGGATCCGCAGCCGCCCCGCCACCGCGCCCGTGTGGCCGCGCATCTGGCCGACCAGCTGGTCGGTGCGGGTGACCAGCTCCGCGCATTCGTGCACGAAGGCTTGCCCTATTTCGGACAGCTGGACATTGCGGGTGTTGCGGTGAAAGAGCGGTGAGCCGACGAATTGCTCGAGCTGCTGGACGCGGGTGGTAATGACGGATTTGGACAGCCGCATGCGACGGGCAGTCTCGGCAAAGCTTTGGGTTTCGGCGACGCTGACGAATGCTTCAATTGCAAGATAGATGTCCATCGCACGATGATAGCATCAGCCTGCGGTGGTCATGCCAGGCGCCGCCCCGCTTTTTTCCAGTACGCGCCGGGGCGCGGTCCCGGTGCCGCCGCGTTCCACGCCGGGCCAACGGATCGCACTGTGCGCGGCAAAAAAAAACCCGCCAACAGAGGGCGGGTTAAATCCAATTCTTGGAAGAGTTGGAGGAGACAGGTGAATTATGCTGCATTGCAAGATATTCCGCCAATCATCATTTGTAATAAGATGTATCATCGGGACGAATAACCGCGCCCCACGGGGCAGGCTAAACCCGCCCCGCTCCTGCCAAGGGTAACGGGGCAAAATGAGGTCTGCCAGACGGCGGCCAATTTGCAGCTGCACGTGTGGTGGCATGTGGAACTGGCGTCTATACAGGATTGCATCACGGTTTGCACCGATGATGTGCTGGAGGCTGTGGTTTCCATGGTTGTGCTCCCGTTCGAGTGATCACTGAGGCTGTATTGTCGTCAATCTATCCCCTGACGGCATGCCGGTATGTACGCCAGCCCCCACTTGCGCGGCGGTCTGCGCGTCCGACTTCCATCCCATCAATACTTCGGGGCGGTAGTTAAGTTCTATTTGACAGGAAAGTCATGTTAGTCTAACTTGACAGCAATAGATTTTCACTCGGCAACATCCATCTTTTCACAGTCAGACAGCGGCCGGGCACTGACCACCACGCAGAGAGAGGAGCGACGTTCATGAAAGCGCCATCCAAATTACTCGCCGATCCCAACTACGACCCAAACCGGTTGCTCGATACCGTGCTGGCAACGCTCGATTTAAGGACCGATGTGGCCTTGTCGCGCGTGCTGGGCGTGGCGCCGCCCCAACTGAGCAAGGTGCGGCATCGGCGCCTGCCGGTGCCGGCCGAGCTCGTGATTCTGATCCATGACGCGACCAGGCTGAGCATCGCTGAAATCAGGACGCTGATGGGTGTTCCGGCACCGTAGCTTTAGCCGGGCGCCGGCCTGGCGCGATTTTGCACAGGCAACAACAGGCGCTACTTTAGACGGGGCTTGCCCCAAGGAGGCTTTATGGCCCAACTGACAGCGATCTGCGGTCATGATCCCGGCGACGCGGCGATCTGCCGCTCGGCCATCGCGCTGGCCCATGCATTGCAGTCGCCCGTGGTGGGTGCAGGGGTGGGAACGGCGGGCCAGCTGAGCTGTCTGCACCGGCATCATTGCGATCAGTTACAGGGCTATTGCTTCAGCCGGCCATTGCCGGCCCCGGAATATGTGGACGCGCCGGTGCGCCAGCATGCCTCCCGGTTGCCGGACGCGCAGCTGGCACAGCGCAGGACGCTGCTGATGGTCGATGATGAACCCAATGTACTGGCCGCGCTGCAGCGCTCGTTCCGGCGCGAGGGCTTCAGGGTGTTGACGGCCGCCAGCGCTGCGCAGGGCTTGGCATTGTTGGCCGAGCATCCGGTACAGGTCGTTCTGTCGGACGAGCGTATGCCGGCCATGAGCGGCACGGAGTTTCTGTCGCGGGTGCGGGTACTCTACCCCGATACGATACGTATCATTTTGTCGGGGCATGCGGATTTCGCTACCGTGGTCGACGCGGTCAGTCGCGGGACGCTGTTTAAATTCCTGCACAAGCCGTGGCAGGACGATGCCTTGCGTGAGCTGATACGCGAGGCGTTTGTCTATCATGAGTTGCGGGCCGCGCCCGATTCGTCCGGGGTGCTTTAGGACGGGGCAGGCTTCCCGTCATTTGTTGTCGTGATTTTGAATTGCGCGGGGGTATTTGGGGTGTTGGGGGGAGACGACGTGGAAATTTGCTCCTCCCCCTGCCTACCCCACCGACCAAACGGCCGTCAGGCCCCCGGTACGCTCACGCTTCAAATAGCGAAATCAAACCTGGCTGGCCGCCATCTCTACCCGCATAGCAACAATGGCACCGCGCGAGCAGGCGATCGCATACTTCAAGGACAATGAGCGCAGGACGAGGTGACGGCGGTGGGGGAGTCAAGCGCTGCATTGCGGTGCCGGCCAGGCCATCAGCTACAAGTTCCGCAAGTTGAAGCAGCGAGAACTGCGCGCCCGTCCTGAAAACGCGCAGGGCCCGGCCTTTGATTTGCACGCCTGCCACAACGAAGTACTATCTCACGGCTCGGTTTCACTCGGCGTATTCGATGCGGCAGTCAATCGCGGAATCGCCGCACAAAGGAAAGTTAAGCACGCCCGCCGCCAAGCGCACTAGCCGCGTGACTTGTCCGGCGCGTCCAAGTAGAAAATGGCGTAGATCTTGGCGCCGGTCTTTTCGGTCGGCTTGTCGATCTGGATTTGCGCACAGTCCTCGGCCACCAGGCTACGCCAGTTGGCGACGCCGGCATTGGCGAAGACGGAATTAACCTTGCATGCCAGGCTCATGTCGAGCGCCAGGCGAGCGTTGCGCTGCTCCGGCTTAGTGTAATTGACGCCGCGTATCTCAATACCGAAAGCGCTCAACCACGGCTCCCACAGGCCCAGCTCCACACCTTGCACGATGCGGTCAAGCATGGCATCCAGCGACAAGCCTTTTTTGACGACGGCACGCAGTAACTGCAGCGACGGCGCCGTGCGCGCGTCGGTGCTTTGCTTTCCCGCGCCACTTTCGGCGATGGATTTCAACTCCTTTGAAAAGGCAGCGTCGCGCTCGGTGTAGTCGCGCATCCGGTTGTAGAACTCGGCGTTCAGGAAGGGATTGAGCACCCGCCCAATGGGCGCCTCGGCTGACTGTTTGGCAGGAGGCTGTTTTTTGTTGGTCATGGCTTAGCTTTTGAATGTAAGGGCGAAGTGTAACATCACCGCATCACCGGGGTCAGATCTGACTTTCTCACCCGTCACCGGGGTCACGTCACCGGGGTCAGATCTGACTTTCGCACGTCACCGGGGTCAGATCTGACTTTCGGACACAGCCTCATCCGTCCTCCACTTTGACCGTAACCGCAGCGCGTTCCATTGCCGCCACTGCCCGGCTTACCGTTTTTGTAGACACCGCAAAGTATGCCGCAATCTGCCCCATCGAATACGATGTCGATTTATAAGCTTCAGCCATTGCCATTTCACGCGGCGCAAATTTCACCGCATATTCATCGAGCGACATCGTCAGCGCGCGCCGCTGCTCCCTCGCAATCTCTCGGGACATCAGGTCGTCCGCTACCTTTCGATGCTGCGCGATGAAACCCTCATCGCCGAGTAGACATTGGAAACAAACCTTCTTTAATGGACTCTCCAGTCCCATTCCCTCTGCCACAAATTCTTGATAAGCCAGCCGCGCCTTCACCCGATCCGAGCCAAAACAAGCGAGCAGCCACTCGACCGCCAGCCAAGGCGGAGCGGGGTCGTCGCCCATCATGAATTGATAACTGCTCCACTCCCAATCGCCGGGCCTGCTGACGATACCTGCCCGAACGGGATTCAATACGATGTAGCGCGCCAACTCGCGCAGGTATCCCTCTTTTTGCACTAGGACGGCCTTGTACCGCCCTTGCATGACGTGGCCAAGCAAACCGTGTTGTCGATTGTAAAACTGCGAATACGCGCTGTTTAGTTGCCGCATGCCCTGGCCGAGATTTCCCTCCGGCGTTTCGATGAGCAGATGGAAATGATTCGTCATCTGGCAATACGCGTGCACCACAAAATGGAACCGTCGACAGGTCCGCTCTAATTCAAGCAACCAAGCGAGACGGTCGGGCCGTTGTCGATAGATGCTCTCACGTCGGTTGCCGCGGCACGTGACGTGATAGAGAGCTCCCGGAAATTCGATTCTGAGCGGTCGGACCATGCCCGCAATTTAGCAGGCCTCATTTCGCGCGACACTGACTAGTCTCAGTGATATGGCCAATCGGCGCCGTTCTTTCCGAGACCCGTTTCAGCGCGAATTCGCATCGGAGCGCGTACCTTCAATGCAGACGCTACAGCCGACTTCGTGTCCAAAAGTCAGATCTGGCCCCGGTGGCTCGCCATGAGGCGCGCCCCCCTTAATCCGCAAACGAACCAAGCGTGGCCTTTGCCTTCCGCACGGCGGCTGGTGGGATCGCGCAGCGACTGATCGGGTCGTTCAGTCACTACAGCCGAGGTCGTGTCCGAATGTCAGACTTGACCCCGGGACCCGGGGACCCCGGGACCCCGGCGACCTTGGCGGCTTGGGAGCTTTTCGGCTTGGGAGCTTTGCGGTAACGCACACGCCGCGCGCCCTCGGCGCGCGAGGCTGGCCCACAGGGCCAGCAGTCGGGCGATTCGGAGAGCCTTCGCCCCCGCTAGGGGGCTCCGTCTTCGAATTCCACCGTCTCCGTCCGGCACAAAGCAAAAAGCCTCCCGCAGGGGAGGCTTTTTGCTTTGTTCTGGCGGAGACGGTGGGATTCGAACCCACGATACAGGTATAAGCCGTATGCATCCTTAGCAGGGATGTGCCTTCGGCCACTCGGCCACGTCTCCTAGTCGATCTCTCAACTATGTCTTTCTAACCAAACTGCGCTAGAGCAGACGACCGCCATAGTATAGGCCAAGACTTGTTTGGTCAAGGTTACCGGCGATTTTTTTTCGAAATATTTACTCTTTTTCCAGCTCGAACGCTTTGTGCAGCGCGCGCACCGCCAGCTCCATGTATTTCTCGTCGATCAGGACGGAAATCTTGATCTCGGAGGTGGAGATCATCATGATGTTGATGCCTTCTTCGGCCAGCGTACGGAACATCTGCGATGCTACGCCGACGTGGCTGCGCATGCCCACTCCAACCACGGAGATCTTCGATACCTTGGCGTCGCCCGTGAAGCTCGATGCACCCAGCTCGTCCTTGCAGGCGTTGAGCACGTCCATCGCCTTGGCGTAGTCGTTGCGCGAGACCGTGAAGGTGAAGTCGGTCTTGCCATCCACCGACTGGTTCTGGATGATCATGTCCACTTCGATGTTGGCTGCGGCCACCGGACCCAGGATGTGGTACGCCACGCCCGGACGGTCTGGCACGCCCAACACGGTGATTTTGGCTTCGTCACGGTTGAATGCGATGCCGGAGATGACTGCTTGTTCCATGTGTGTATCTTCCTCAAACGAAATCAGGGTGCCCGAGTTGGCTTCTACTTCCAGGTCCAGCATCGGGTCGGTCAGCGACGACAGCACGCGCGTGGGGACGCGGTAGTTGCCGGCAAATTCCACCGAACGGGTCTGCAGGACTTTCGAGCCCAGCGAGGCCAGTTCCAGCATCTCTTCGAACGTGATCGCTTTCAGGCGACGCGCTTCCGAGACCACGCGCGGGTCGGTGGTGTAGACGCCGTCCACGTCCGTGAAGATCAGGCATTCGGAGGCCTTCATGGCGGCGGCAATGGCCACGGCCGAAGTGTCCGAGCCGCCACGGCCCAGGGTCGAGATGTTGCCGTGCTCGTCCACACCCTGGAAGCCGGTGATGATGACGATCTTGCCGGCGTCGAGGTCGCGCCGCACTTTTTCGTCGTCGATGGACTGGATGCGGGCCTTGGTGAAAGCGGAATCGGTTTTAATCGCCACTTGCCAGCCGGCGTACGACACGGCTTGCTTGCCGATCGCCAGCAGCGCCATCGACAGCAGGCCGACCGACACTTGCTCGCCGGTGGAGGCAATCATGTCGAGCTCGCGTGGGTCGGGCTGGGCCTGGATTTCCTTCGCCAGCGAGATCAGGCGGTTGGTTTCGCCCGACATTGCCGACGGCACCACGACGATCTGGTGTCCAGCGTCATGCCACTTGGCAACGCGACGCGCGACGTTCTTGATACGGTCCGTCGAACCCATCGACGTACCGCCGTATTTGTGCACGATTAAAGCCATAACAGTGAGTTTTCCGCTCAAATAGGAGTAAATGGAGCCCTTTACTGTACATGCCGCACTGCAAAATAACAAGTCAAAAAAGGCATAAAGTCATACTGTATCGGTATATCTACATGTCAAATTGCGCGGGTGAAAGCTTGTCTATACAGACTCCCAGCGCAAGCTGATGTGCGGCCCTGCTCCGCTGTCCAGGTGGTGGCAATCCATGCCGATGCCGGCCGCGTACAGCAGGTCGGCGCCCGTGCGCACGACAGGCAGGCGGGTGCGTTCCCAGGCCGGAATATTGCAGGCCTGGTAGTGGTATTTCAAGGGGCGGGTGGAACGGTTGGGCGCCAGCTTGAGGCGCTCGCCGCCGCGGCGGAACTCGATCACCAGCGCCTGGCTGCGCAGCCAGTCGGGCGCGAAGCCGGTGTCGGCCACGTCGAAGTGAAGCACGCCGCCATAGGCCGGGAACGCCAGCGACGCTTCGCCCTGCCACACGAAGTCCTGGCCCGGACTCTGGTCGAACCGGTCTTCGCGGGTGCCGGGCAAGTCGGCCAGCTTGGGCGTCAGGTACAGGCGGTCGCGGTGGCGCCGCACGTGGCAGTCGGGATGGGTGACGAGCAGCTGGGCGTCGTAGCGCGCCTCCAGCAGCTGGGTCAGCATCTCGGACAGCCAGGCCGTGCTGGGCATGCGCAGCTGGCGCGTGCCGAACCAGTGGCGCAGCAGGTTGTAGCTGCGATCCAGGCTCAACTGGCGCAACTGGCCGATGTCGAGGCAGTCGCCGTCCAGGCAGGCGGCCAGGTCTTGCTGGGCGATTTCCGTCAGCAGGCGCTGGGCCGATTGGGCGTGCGCGGCGCTGCGGGCGAAGCGCTGCTGGAAACCGGGGAAGGCTAGTGCCAGGGCCGGCATCACCTGGTGACGCAGCGCGTTGCGGGCGAAGCGGGGATCCGTGTTCGATTCATCGTCCACGTAGGGGATGGCGTGTTCGGCCACGTAGGCGGCCAGTTGCTCGCGCGAAGCCGACAGCAGCGGACGGGCCATCACCAGCGCATCGTGGTCCAGCAGGCCGGGCGCGGCGTTGGCCGCATCCATGCCCGACAGGCCGGCCGGACCGGAGCCGCGCAGCAGCTGCAGCAGCACCGTCTCGGCCTGGTCGTCCAGGTGGTGGGCCGTCAGCAGTAACTGGACGTCGTGCTCACGGCACAGGCCGCCCAGGGCGGCGTAACGGCTCTTGCGGGCCGCCGCTTCCGTGCCGGTGCCGGCGCGCGGGTCCAGCTGCACGCGGCGCGCCGCGAACGGCACGCCCAGCGCGGCGCAAGCCTGCTCGCAGTGGGCCAGCCAGGCGTCGGCATTAGGGCTCAGCCCGTGGTGCACGTGAAAGGCATGCAGCGCGCTGCCATGTTCGCGCGCGTAGGCGTGAGCCAGGTGCAGCAACGCGGACGAATCGAGTCCGCCGCTAAGGGCGATGGCCATGCGGGCCGTGACGCCCTGCCCCATCGCGGCCAGCGTCCCGGCGAATGCCGACGCCAGCGTAGGGATTTGTTGCTTCGTCAATTGCTACTCCAAAATTCCAAGACAGAAAAACTGGGACGAAAAAAATGGGGACGTACCCCATTTTCGCCAAAAGAACGAAAAAGAGACGCAACACGAGTTCCGGCGTCTTCCGGAAAAATGTGTTACGTCCCCATTTCCGCTCAAAAAATGGGGTACGTCCCCATTTTTTGTAGCACCCGCAATCTTAAAAAAAATGGGGTACGTCCCCATTTTTTTGTGGCTTATTCCTGCGGGGTGGTTTCCTTGAACTTGCCGTAGCTCATCAGCTTTTCGTGGCGCGCTTCCAGCAGGTCCTTGGTCTTCATGCCGTGGAACTGGCGCAGCGAATCGGCCAGCGCGCGCTTGAGCAAGGTCGCCATCTGCTTGGGGTCGCGGTGGGCGCCGCCCAGCGGTTCGGTGACGATCTTGTCGATCAGGCCCATCGCCTTCAGGCGGTGCGCCGTCAGGCCCAGCGCTTCGGCCGCGTCGGCGGCGCGCTCGGAGGTCTTCCACAGGATGGAGGCGCAGCCTTCCGGCGAAATCACGGAGTAGGTCGAGTATTGCAGCATCAGCACGGCGTCGCCCACGGCGATCGCCAGCGCGCCGCCCGAGCCGCCTTCGCCGATGATGGTGGCGATCAGCGGCACTTTCAGTTCCGCCATCACGTACAGGTTATGGCCGATCGCTTCCGACTGGCCGCGCTCTTCGGCGTCGATGCCGGGGAAGGCGCCCGGGGTGTCGACGAAGGTGAACACGGGAATGCCGAATTTTTCAGCCAGCTTCATCAGGCGCATGGCCTTGCGGTAGCCTTCCGGCTTGGGCATGCCGAAGTTGCGCATGGCGCGCTCTTTGGTGTCGCGCCCCTTCTGGTGGCCGATCACCATGCACGCCTGGCCGTTGAAGCGGGCCAGGCCGCCCACCACCGACAGGTCGTCGGCGTAGCTGCGGTCGCCGTGCAGTTCATGGAAGTCGGTGAAGATTTCGTTCACGTAGTCCATGGTGTAGGGGCGCTGCGGATGGCGCGCGATCTGCGCGACCTGCCAGGGGGTCAGCTTGGCATAGATGTCCTTGGTCAGCTGCTGGCTCTTCTTGGCCAGGCGGTCGATCTCTTCGGAGATGTCGACGGCCGAATCGTCTTGCACGAAGCGCAGCTCTTCGATCTTGGAATCGAGTTCCGCGATCGGTTGCTCAAAATTGAGGAAAGTCGTTTTAGTCATTGTACCTCCGTGTTTATGCTCGACCGGGCGGGCAGAAAAATGCCTCGCTCAGCGATTAGAGTCATTATTCTACAGGAACCGGGTCCAGACTACGCCATAAGTACCAGGTGGCGACCGTGCGCCAGGGGTCCCAATTGGCCGAAACCTCGCGCGCATCGCTGCGCGAGACGGGTTCGCCGGAAAAATAATTGACGCTGATGCCCTGGATCAGGCCAGCGTCGTCGAGTGGCAAGACGTTGGGGCGCAGCAGGTTAAAGATCAGGAACATCTCCGCCGTCCAGCGCGTGATGCCGCGGATCTGCACCAGTTCGGCGATCACCGCTTCGTCGTCCATCTGGTCCCACTGGCTGGCGTGCACGCGGCGCGCCTTGAAGTGGTCGGCCAGGTCGAGGATGTATTCGGTCTTGCGCTTGGACAGACCGCAGCCGGCCAGCTGCTCGGCGCCGGCCTTGAGCACCTGGGCCGGGGTGCACTTGGGACAGGCCAGCAGCAGCTTGCGCCAGGCCGTGTCGGCCGCCTTGGTGCTCACTTGCTGTCCCACGATGGAACGGGCCAGGGTGGTGAACGGGTCGTCATGGCCGACCAGGTGCAGGTCGCCAAATTGCGGGATCAGCTTCTTCATGATGCGGTCCCGCTTCATCAGCTCGATCTTGGCGTCTTCCCAGTACGGCGGCACGGCCGCCGCCGCGGCTGCGCCGCCCACGTTCATCTCCTTGGCGGAAACCATTATGCGCGGCGCCAGTTGGTGCTGCCGTCAGGCTTGTCTTCGAGGATGATGCCGGCCGCCAGCAGCTCGGCGCGAATCTGGTCCGATTCGGCGAAGTTGCGGGCCTGCTTGGCGGCCTTGCGGCGCGCGATGGCGTCGTCAATGGCCGCTTCGTCCAGCCCCTCCGCCGGGCCCACGCTGGCCTGGCGGAACTGCTGCGGCGTGCGCTCGAGCAGGCCGATCACGCCGGCCAGGCCCTTGAGCTGGCGCGCCAGCACGGGCGACTTGGACTTGTTCAGTTCCGTCACCAGGTCGAACAGCGCGGCCACGGCCAGCGGCGTGTTGAAGTCGTCGTCCATCGCGTCGGCGAAGCGGCGGGCATGTTCCTCGTTCCAGTCCAGCGGCAAGCCGTCGCCGTCCACGCCGTCGAGCGCCGTGTACAGGCGCGTGAGGGCGCCGCGGGCGTCGTCCAGGTGGGCGTCCGAGTAGTTGAGCGGGCTGCGGTAGTGGGCGCGCAGGATGAAGAAGCGCACCACTTCCGCGTCGTATTTTTTCAGCACGTCGCGAATGGTGAAGAAGTTGCCCAGCGATTTGGACATCTTTTCGTTATCGACCCGCACGAAACCGTTGTGGATCCAGTAGTTGACCATGGTGTGGCCGAACGCACCCTCGGACTGGGCGATCTCGTTCTCATGGTGCGGGAACTGCAGGTCGGCGCCGCCGCCGTGGATGTCGAACTGTTCGCCCAGCAGCGCGCACGACATGGCCGAGCACTCGATGTGCCAGCCGGGACGGCCCTTGCCCCACTTGGAATCCCACTTGACCTCTTCCGGTTCCGATTCCTTGGACGACTTCCACAGCACGAAGTCGAGCGGATCGCGCTTGCCCGTGTTGACGTCCACCCGCTCGCCGGCGCGCAGGTCGTCGAGCGACTTGCCCGACAGCCGGCCATATTGGGGGAAGTTGCGCACGGCGTAGTTGACGTCGCCGTCGGCGCCCTGGTAGGCCAGGTCCTTGCGCTCGAGCTGTTCGATCAGGGCCAGCATCTGCGGCACGTACTGGGTCGCGCGCGGCACCTGGGTGGGCGGCAGGATGCCCAGCGCCGTCGTGTCCTCGTCCATGTAGCGGGTGAAGCGGGCCGTCAGCTGGGAAATCGATTCGCCGTTCTCGACGGCGCGCTTGATGATCTTGTCGTCGATGTCGGTGATGTTGCGCACATAGTTGACGTCGTAGCCGCTGGCGCGCAGCCAGCGGTAGATCACGTCGAACGCCATCATCATGCGGGCGTGGCCGATGTGGCAGTAATCGTAGATGGTCATGCCGCAGACATACATGCCCACTTTGCCGGCCACCATGGGCACGAAGGTCTGCTTGTCACGCGCCAGCGTGTTGTAAATCTTTAAATTGCTCATCGGGCTCTTGCAGTTGTGCAGCACCGGCCAGTCAGGCAATACGACGCCGTGGCGCGCGCACTGGGGAGTGCGGCGCCGGCACGCGTCTTGTCGCCTTGGAAACTGACGGGTCCTCGTTATTGTTCTTTTTTCCAACCTTGTCGGGTTAGAATGGAACGTCGTCGTCAAGTATAGCATTGATAAAATCCCGGCTGGCCCGATATACCTGAGGTTTTTTGCAGCCCCCTGCGAATATTCAAGTTCTTTACTTTTTAGCACATCCTTACTGACCAGGAACCCAACATGCATGCAACACTGCAACGCCGCCTGCCCGGCCGTATGTCCGTCTATGCCAAATTCATGAGCCTGTTCGCGGGCGTCGCCCTGTCCGGCGCCGTGCTGGCGGCCGACGCCACGCCGCAAGTGTCGATGAAGACCAGCATGGGCGAGATCGTCGTCCAGCTGGACCACGACAAGGCCCCCAAGACGGTCGACAACTTCCTGCAATACGTGAAAAGCGGCCACTACAAGGGCACCATCTTCCACCGCGTGATCGACGGCTTCATGATCCAGGGCGGCGGCTTCGACGCCAAGCTCAAGCAAAAACCGACGAAAAAACCGGTGCAGAACGAGGCCAACAACGGCCTCACCAACGCCCCCTACACCATCGCCATGGCCCGCACGGCCGACCCGCACTCGGCCACGGCCCAGTTCTTCATCAACGTGGCCGACAACGACGCCCTGAACTACCCGGGCCGCGACGGCTTCGGCTACACCGTGTTCGGCAAGGTGGTCAAGGGCCAGGAAGTGGTCGACAAGATCAAGGGCGTGCTGGTGGACGACAAGGGCATGTTCCAGAATGTGCCCGTGGTGCCGGTGGTGATCACCTCGGCCACGATTTTGAAGACCCCAGTGCAGCCAAAACTGTAAAATAGCGGTTTGGCCCCGGCCAGACGCACGGCGCGCGCCGGCACAGTACTTATAACAACTCACCACATGGATTTATTATGACGACCGTAATCATCACCACCAACATGGGCAAGATCACCGCCGAACTGGACGCTGAAAAAGCACCGAAGACGGTTGAGAACTTCCTGGCCTACATGAACGCCGGCCATTACAACAACACCATCTTCCACCGCGTGATCGACGGTTTCATGATCCAGGGCGGCGGTTTCGAGCCAGGCATGAAGCAAAAGCCGGCCGACACCACGGTGGAAAACGAAGCCAAGAACGGCCTGAAGAACGAGCCCTACACCCTGGCCATGGCCCGTACCTCGGCCCCGCACTCGGCTTCGGCCCAGTTCTTCATCAACGTCAAGAACAACAGCTTCCTGGACTACCCAGGCCAGGACGGCTGGGGCTACGCCGTGTTCGGCAAGGTCACCGACGGCATGGACGTGGTGGACGCGATCCGCAAGGTCAAGACCACCCGCAGCGGCATGTTCGCCGACGTGCCGGCGGAAGACGTGATCATCGAGAAAGTGGAAGCGGCCGCCTAAGCGGCGTTTGAACCAGGGCCGCCGCTGCCGCAGCGGCTGCCTTCCCCGGAACGGAAACATGGGCGCCCCCGCCGTCGTTTCCGGCCCGCGGACAGCCGGGGCGCCAGCGGCGCCCCGGCTACATTCCGGAATCCTGCAATGCCTACACCGCGCCCGCTAGCGTTATTCATCTCCGACCTGCACCTGCAAGCGTCCCACCCGCACACCACCGACGCCTTCCTGGCCTTCCTGGAGCAGCATGCGCGCCACGCGCAGCAACTGTACCTGCTGGGCGACCTGTTCGAATACTGGGCCGGCGACGACGACCTGTCCGATCCCTATCACCAGCGCATCATCGCCGCGCTGCGCCGCGTGGCCGATGCCGGCGTGGCCGTGTACTGGATCGCCGGCAACCGCGACTTCCTGGTCGGCGCCGGCTTCGCGCAGGCGGCCGGACTGACCCTGCTGCCGGAAATCCACGTGACCGACATCGGCGGCCAGCGCGTGGTGCTGCTGCACGGCGACGCCCAATGCACCGGCGACGCCAAGTACATGGAGTTCCGCGCCATGGTGCGCCAGCCCGAATGGCAGCAGCAGTTCGTGGCCATGCCGCTGGCCCAGCGCAAGGCCATCATCGCCGGCATGCGCGAGCATAGCCGCAAGGACCAGGGCAGCAAGTCCTATGAGATCATGGACGTGGCGCCGCAAGCCATCGCCGCCGTCTTCGCCGACACCGGCGCGCGCATCATGATCCACGGCCACACTCACCGCCCTGCCCTGCACACGGTGGGCGACACGCGCCGCTACGTGCTGCCGGACTGGGAGCCGGACGCCAGCCCGCCGCGCGGCGGCTGGATCGCGATCGACGCGCAAGGCGCCGTCACCCGCCACAACCTCGATGGCACGCCGGCCGCCTGACTGCCCGACGGGAATGAACGATTTGATATCGGCGTGACTTTCCCCTGAGCGCTGCTTATAATCGGTAGCATATGCCTACCGTCCCGAATTACGCGCGCCCCGCCATGCTGGCAGCGTTATTGCTGCTGGGTGGAAGCGTCGCAGCGTGGGCCACGCCCATCATCACCGTGAGCTGGCGCGACAAGCCGCCTTACCACTACCTGGACAACGGCATCCCCAAGGGCTTTTTGCTGGAGCGTACGCAGGCCATCTTCGCCGCAGCCGGCATCGCCACCCGCCTCGCGCCCGAACCGCAGAAACGGATCTGGGCCAATTTCAGCCACGGCGCCACCAACTACTGCTCGTTCAGCTGGTATCGCCTGCCGGAGCGGGAGGCGCTGGGACAATACACGCTGCCCATTTCCATCGACCCGCCGCACAGCGTGCTGGTGTCGGCGACCGGACTGGCGCGCGTAAAAAGCCATGCCACGCTGGCCTCGCTGCTGGCGGACCAGGAGCTGACGCTGGGCGTGGTCGACGGCGTATCGTATGGCCCGGAACTGGACGCCATGATTAGCCATAGCGCCAACCAGATCATGCGCCGCACGGTCGATACCACGTCCATGATGCGCATGCTGGGTGTTGGCCGGGCTTCCTTCATGCTGGTCGACCGGGAGGATTGGGAATACGTCCACCGCCACGAGCCCATGCTGCAATCGACCACGCGGCTGGACTTTCCCGACATGCCGCCCGGCCTGAAACGCTACATCGTCTGCAGCCGCGACGTGGCGCCCCAGGTGATGGACAAGATCAACCAGGCCATCACCGCCACCGGCGGCGCCGTGCGCAGCGAGCATGGGGCCGAGGACGGCAAGAAGGCGCGCCAGCAGCCATAACGGCGCCGTTCAAACGCCGCCGAATTCACGCCGGTAGCGGCTGGGCGTGGTGCCCAGCACCTTGCCGAAATGCTGGCGTAGCGACAGCGCCGAACCGAACCCGGCCAGCTCCGCCACCCGCTCCACCGGATGATCACTCGTCTCCAGCAATTGCCGCGCCAATGCCAGTCGCTGCGCCAGCAGCCATTGCACCACCGTGGTTCCCGTCACCTGCCGGAAGCGGCGCGTGAAGCTCCGGCGGCTCATCAACACGCGTGCGGCCAACGTATCGAGGTCATGCTGCCGGTGCAGATGACGCCCCAGCCAGTCCAGCAGCGCCAGGAAGCGCTCGCCGCCCGCCGCGTCGGCCATTGGACGCTCCACATACTGGGCCTGGCCACCCTGACGGTGGGGCGGCACCACCATGCAGCGCGCCACATGGCTGGCCACAGCGCTGCCGCACAGGGTGCGCAGCAGGTGCAGGCAGCAATCGATGCCGGCGGCCGTGCCGGCCGAAGTCACCACGTCGCCGTCGTCCACATACAGCACGTCCGGTTGCACGCGCACGCGCGGGTAGCGGCGCGCCAGTTCGTCCGCGCCCTGCCAGTGCGTGGTGGCGGGACGCTCGTTCAGCAGGCCGGCCGCCGCCAGCACAAAAGCCCCCAGGCATAACCCCACCACGCGCGCACCACGCGCATGGGCCGCACGCAAGGCCCGCAGCAGCGCCGGTGGCGGCGCGTCGTCCGGCGCCGTCCAGCTGGGGACGATCACCGTATCGGCCCTGGCCAGCGCCGCCAGACCGTGACGGACCTGGATGTCGAAACCGGCGCTGGTGCGCAACAGGCCGCGGTGCTGGGCGCACACCTGCAAGACGATGCGTGGCGAGCCGCCCTCGTTGCAGTCGGCGCAGAAGACATTGCACGGCACGGACAGGTGGAATGGGCTGATGCCGTCAAATGCCAGTACGGCGATGGTATGGGGCTGCATGACGCTCCCGGCCAGTTGAGTGAATGGCCCGATTATATCGAACACTGGCATTCGGGCCACTGGCGGCACGCGGCCTGGGACGTCACACTGTCGCCGTTGGTCGCCGCATCGGGCGCGCGGCCCGCCAGCCGAAAGGAATGTGCCATGAAAGTCATCAGAAGCCGCGAATTTACGGCCAGCCGCGCCTGGGGCGCGATCGACATCGCCACCATGAACGGCATTTCCAGCCGCCTGCACTGGACCGACCAGCCATTCGAGTGGCACGTCAACGACGGCGAGGAAGTGTTTGCCGTGCTCGATGGCACGGTCGAGATGTTCTACCGCGAGTCGGGCGAGGAAGGCAGCGCCCTGCTGCATGCGGGCGACGTGTTCTTTGCGGGGGAAGGATGCGCCCACGTGGCCCATCCGCGCGGCGAAGCACGTGTGCTGGTAGTCGAACGGGCCATGGAACGCTAAGGCGCGGCGGCGCGCAAGCCTCTACTGCCATCTGACGGCGCTCCGCCCCGCGCTTACCTGATGCCGGCCATGGCCGAATTGAGGCGGCGGATCAGCGCCAGGTTCATGTCGCGGGTGGCGCCGTTCCAGCGCGCCATGGTGCGTTCCAGTTCGCGATGAAGTTCACGCGCCAGTGCCGCATCGCCCGTGGCGGCGGCCCAGATGGCAAATTCGGCGCGGGCGGCAAAGCTGCCGAAGCGCGCCAGCGCGAATTCGAACTCCGCCTTCGCCTCGTCCTGCCGGCCGGCGCCGGCCAGCGCCTGCGCCAGCAGCAGCGATATCTGCTCGGCGCGGAAATTGGGGTCGCGCTGCCGTATCAGCTCCAGGTGGCCGATGGCGGCCTGCGCCCGCTTGCTGGCCAGATTGGCGCGCGCCGCGCCGTAGCGGATCTCCAGGTCGCCCGCGAACGGCCCCTGCAGGCAGGCCTCGTAGCTGGCGGTGGCGCCATCGGTGTCGCCCGCATTGAGCTGGGCGGCGGCCAGGCGCATCTGGTTTTGCGCGGTGGGCGTGTAGTCGAACGCGGCGCGCGCCTCGCGCAGTTCGCGCGTGGGGTCGAGCGAACGGGCGGCGGCCGCCACCACCTTGCGGGCGCCATGGTCGAGGCGCGAATTGGGCAGGTAGATCGCCAGGAAGTAGACGATGCTGCCCAACATGGGGAACGAAAACAGGATCAGCAGCCAGTACATCTGCTGCCCGCTGCGGATCACGTGCACGGCGAAGAACAGCGCCACCAGCACGTGCAAACCTATACCAAAAATCGCCATGACTGCCCTATCAGAAAATTCGATGGGGCCGATTGTAGAAGCTATGCCCGGCGCCGACAACCCGCATCGCCGCCGCACCGGGGAAATCTTGCCCGCTCAGGCCCGCACCGCGCCTGCCGCGCGCTGCCAGGCCGCCATCTGGCAGGCCAGGCGGCCCAGGAAGGCGCCGTTGAACAGGCCAAACATGATGCAGACCGCCGCCGCGAAGCCCGTGTTGTCGCGGGCTGCAGGCTGCATGTGCAGCAGCACGGCCACCACGTACTTGGTGCAGAAGATCGCCAGCATCAGCGCCAGCGGCAGCCAGCTGCCGCGCAGGCGCACCGTCCCCCTGGCGGGGTCGCACACGATGGCGCCGCGGTCGAAGTTGCGCCATACCAGGCCGGCGCCGGCCAGTGCGCCGGCCAGCCACAATATCGAAACCAGGTGATCGATGCCGAACTTGTTGTCGAGATCAAGCAGCGACAGGGCCAGCATCACGGCCGGAATGATGAACAGGCTGCGCACGGTCACTTCGCGGTCGGCGCTGGCGGCCATGCCGCGCGTGACCAGGAAGGCCAGGATGGCCCAGACGTAGAGCGGGGTGTGGCTGATAATCTGCTGAATCATGATGGACTCCGTTGCTTGGTTGGTGAAGTGTCACCACTATGCCGCGGCCGGCCGGGGCGGCGGCGCCGAGGCGACGAAATGAAGGGGCAACGGCGCCAACTGCATGCAGACGGCGCGAAATGCGGGCGTGGCATCCCCCTCCCGGGGGCTAGCGTCGTCGCACCTCATACCACCACGGCATATGGCTTCCAAGCTTGAACCAAGGCGCGAGCAGCAACTCTTTGATTTACTTGTGCCTTCCCCCCCCCTTTTGGACATTGCCATTTCGGTTATTTCGATTAATATCGACTCGGACTGTAATGCCGTTAAGTCAACGAACCTCTAAGCCAGCTTCAGGGAGAAAAATGGGGACGTACCCCTTTTCTTCAAAAATGGGGACGTACCCCTTTTTCGGGTACCCCATTTTTTTGGTTCTTCATGGGATTTGCGTGAATTCCAAGCACTTCCGCGCCTCTTCCGATAGCCGCAACGCCGCAGGACACAAGGCGGCCGTCTTCTTTTTTTTTCGGTTTTACTAAAACGCGCGATCGCGTAATAGACCACTATGGCCGCCACGATTTGACTCTGATTAGTGGAAAATCGCGGAACTAAAACGCACGGGACGCCTCTAAAACCTATATAGCCGTTTAGCAGAACTTAGTGTTGCCGCAACGGCTATTTTAGTGCGCGATAGCGCGTTGCAGTGGTCCCTCGTGGGGATTAGCTGCGTTTATAAAACCACCCTCTCCGGGAGCACCACCATGGCTGTCTACGAAAAGCAAGTCCGTTTGCCCGCCGATGTGCTGGAAGAATTGGGTGACCACTCTGGTCGTTGGTGGTCGGACCCCGCGCTGGAACCTATCATCGTCGAGGCCATACGCGCCTACATCAAACCGGCGCCGGCGAAGCGCCAGCCGCCGACGGACTCCGATACGGCCGGCTATCAATGGAAGCAGCTGTTTCTTCCGGCCGGAACCAGGCTGCGCGCCAGTTTCGACGGCAAGCCCAGCTTCGCCGTCGTTGTAGGCGACGACGTCTTGTTTGACGGGCAGGCCGTCTCGCCGTCCGTCTTCGCCAACCGGCATGGAAGCGGCAACCGCAACGCGTGGAAGGCCCTCTGGTTGCGCTTCCCCGGCAGTGAACAATGGTTGCTGGCCGATGTATGCCGGGCGCAGCAGAACGCAGCCATCGCACGCCTGTTCGGTGGCGATGGGCAGGCAGTCCATCGCGCCACATCACCACATCCGGCGCCGGCGAGCCGTGCCAAGCGCGCTGGGAAACCCCAGTCCAAGCCGAACAAAAGGAGCGCCGCCTCGTCCAGCTTCGAGAACACTATCCATAGTGATGGCAACCAGCGTAAGCATGGTGCGGCGAGAGCGGCTCGACGCAAACGCCGGGCACAAAAGCACGTTCCCGCAAAGCCGTGAAGAACCTTTTTTTTGGAGCGTCGATTGAGAAGACCGCTAACGTAACGGCATTAGACTCAGACTGAACTTTTGCCCGAAAAGGAGACCGCCGTGAACACTACTGCAGTCCCTCAAATGCCGCCCTCGGAAGAGGACATCGCACTCGCCCGCGAGTCGAGCCGGGCGCTATCGACCGTGCTGCAGACTCGTGCCGATACCCAGCAGATCGACTTCCATGACGACAAGGGTGCGGTACGCACAGTCGCATCGACGCCGAGCGTTGCAAGGCATTGGAGGAACTGGCTGCACAAGCTCAGGAACTAGGCATGGGGTACTGAGCGAACAGACTATTCACCAAAGCTGTCGTTTCCATGCCGCCTCCAGAAAGAACTCTTGCTCAAAACACCCCGCGCAAGCGCACCGCCAAGATCCCGCCCAGCGGCGACAGGGCACGTTCCGAGTCCCCCGCCCCGGTCTGGCGCAAGGCGGACAACATCAGCGTGAGCCGGGTCGAATAGTGGTAGTCGGCCGTGCCGTGCCAGACCTTGCTGCGATCATCCTGGCCCACGTAGACGCCGCCGCCCAGCTCCCAGTCGCCGGCCGTCTGCCCCAGCGACACGCTGAGGTAGCGCCGGCGCGCGCCCTGGCTGGGCAGCAGCTGCACCACTGCCGCCTGCAGTCCCTTGCGAACATAATCGGGCAGCGGTGCCTGCGCGTTGCGCTCGACCAGCGCCTGCATGCGCGCGAACTGTGCGTCGGACAGGCCGCGGCCATCGTAGGCGTATTCCAGCTGCAGCTTGGGCAGCGCGGCAAAGACATAGGTCATGCCCACCGTGGCACGCGTGTAACGCCGGCCATCGTCGGTGCGCAGCGGCCCGGGACCGGACTCGGGGCCGGCGTCGCCGTTGGAGGCTGGCTCCAGCAAGACCGGTAATATCGGCCGCTGGCTGCCCAACGCCGTGTAGGCCGAGCCATACCATGACAGGCTGTCGCCGACTGCGCCGCTCAGCGCCAGCCCTGCCCCGCCCCTCTCGCCGCTGGCACGGCGCAGCAGCACGCTGGCACTCAGCTGGTCGAACTCGTAGCCCAGCCTGACGATGGCCTGTTCCACCCCGCGGTTGTAGCCGTCCGCATGGCGCCACGCGTCCTTGCTGTAAATCGCTGTCGCGCTGGCCCGTGCGTCCGTCCAGCTCAACACCGCCATCGGCAAGCCTTCGGACTGACCCAACGTGTCGAGCGGGTCGCTCAAGTCCGTGCGCTTTTGCAGGAAACCGAGCGGCTGGTTGACGAAGGCCGGGTCCAAGGCATATAGCCGTTTGCCGGTCGACAGCGTCACGGCTGGCGATAGCTGGAACACCCGGTTCAATTCCTGCACCGTCGCGCTGAAGCCCGTATGCTGGCCGTCAACGTCGGTATGCCGGGCTTCGATGCGGGTGCGCCAGGTGATGTCGCGGTAGCGCCCCTCCAGCAGCGTGGCGAACGTGGTCTTGCGTCGCGGGATGCCGAGGAAGTTGTCGGCATTGAGCGGGGTCGATTGCAGGTGCGCGGCCTCCTCGCTGCCCAGTACGAAGCCGCCGAACCAGTCGGCGCCCTCGTCGGCGCGGGCGCTGCAGCACAGCAGCACGCCCGCCACGATTGCCGTCAGCCGCACCTTCATTGTTCCAGGCTGCGCGGGTTGAAGGTACTGGGCGCGAAGTCCACGGCCTTGATTTTTTCATACACGACGCGCGTTTCATCGTCCGGCAGCTGCGGATCGAGGTAGCGCGTGGTGGGCGGCAGGCCGCCGCTGGCGGTGTCGAACAAAGCTACCTTCAGCAGCTTGCCGCTGGCCACGTGCAGCATGGCCTTCAGCGGCACGTACTGGCCGCGCTGTTTGCCGACCAGCAGCGTGATGCGGGTGTAGGTGGCCGCCTCGTTTTTGCTGCGCAGGTCGAGCGCAATGCAGCCGTCCGCGCAACCTGCCGGCGCATCGGCCAGCGCCGCATCGTAGTCGTTGGCAAAGCTGATGCGGGCCAGGTCGCCGATCGACGCCTTGCCGCGCAGGGTCTGCAGCGGCGTCAGGCGGATCGCCCGGCGCGTGCGCGGCGCGTAGAAAAAGATGCCGCCGTCCGTGGTGAGAAATTTCTCACCGCGCTGGTCCACGCTGGTCGCCTCCACCAGTGCCTGGTTGTGGTTGGCGCCGCGCACTACGTAGGTGCCCGGCTCCTGTTCCTTGCCGCCCTGGACCGGCACGATACGCACGGCAGCCTCGAAGCTGTCCAGCGGCAAACGGTAATGGTCCACCTGGCGCAAGATGTCCTGTGCCGACGGCACCGCCGCAAGCGCGGGGCATGCCACCAGCACGGCAGCCAGCAAGGTCCAGCGCCATGCGCCACGTAATGTAAATTCGTCCATGGTGCTAGCTCACTGTAAGGAAAGGGATGCCATGATGGGCATGCGGCCAATGCGGCGGCTGACGATCCAGGCGGCCGCCATAGCCACCAGCGGCAGCACGCAGACGATGGCGGCGCTGTACTCGGACACCCACAGCAGCTGCAGCAGCACGCCGACGTTACGCCCCGGCGGCGGCGCCAGCTCGATGTGAGCAGCATTGATTGCCAGTGTGGCGACATAGCCGGCCAGCGCGCCCGCACACGCACCCGCGACGCCCTGCAGCAAGCCTTCCAGCACGAACAGGCGACGCACCATCGCATGGGGGATGCCCATGGCGCGCATGGTGCCGATCTCCTTCGAGCGTTCATAGATCGTGGTGAGCGTCATGGCCGCCACACCCAGGAACACGACGATGCAGATCACCACGCCGAACACGACGAACTGGTTGCCATACAGGGCCAGCACCTGCGCGTACAGGGGCGCCAGCTGCTGCCAGGTGCGCAGCTCGATCTGCCCTTCCTGCGCCAGCGCCTGGCGCAGCAACGCGGAGGTGGCATCGGACCGCGCCGTGTCCCGGTACAGCACGGCGACACTGGACACCTTATCGGTGCGCAGCAGTGCCTGCGCCGTCTCCAGCGGCAGCTGCAACAGGTACAAGTCCGTCTGCGGCACGCCGGTGGCCACCAGGCCCACCACGTCGACGTCGATGGCGTTGATGCTGCCGTTGACGGTGCTCGTCATCAGCGTGACGGACTGGCCAGGCCGCACCGACAGCCGGCGTGCCATCTCCTTGCCCAGCAAAACCTGGTAGCGTCCTTCCACTCCGGCCCGCAACGGCGCGCCGGCCAACAAGGTCTGGAACGCGCCGAAGGCCTGCCGCTCGCGTTCGGGCATGACGCCAGTGCCCTCGAAGTTAAGCGTGCGCGGGCCGTTCGACACCAGCCCGCCGAACAGCAGCCGCGGCACCACGCGGCGCACCTGCTCCTGGCGGCCCAGCAGCGCTTCCAGCCGGTCCAGCTGGCTCCGGTCCAGGCCAAACTGCAGCTGCTGCTCGGCGTAACCGTCAAACTGGCCGCGGCCGGCCAGCTGCGCATGTCCCAGGCCGCTGCGGATAGTGCTCTCGCGCAGGCCGTCCAGCGCGGCGGCGATGTAGGAGACAAACAGCAGCAGCGCCAGCGTACCCACGGCGATGGTCCCGGACAGCAGCAGCGCGCGCCGTCCGTTGCGCCGCACATTGCGCAGCGCGAGCATGGCCCACTGCGTCATGCGGCCAGCCTCCCGTCGGCCAGCCGGATCACGCGCTGCGCCATGTCCATCACGCGCGGGTCGTGGGTGGCGATGATGAAGGTGGTGGCCAGCTCGCGCTGCAGGCGGCCGATCAGCTCCAGCAGATGTTGGGCCGTCCTGCCATCGAGGTTGCCGGTCGGTTCATCGGCGATCACGAGGCCAGGCTGGTTCACCAGCGCGCGCGCGATGGCGACGCGCTGCTGCTGCCCGCCCGACAGCTCGGCCGGCGTGTGGCGCAGCCGGTGTCCCATCTCGACCTGTTCCAGCGCCGCCGCCGCCCGGCGGCGCCGTTCGGCCGCCGGCAGCTTGTGCATGGCCAGCGCCAGCTCCACGTTCTCCTGGGCGGACAGGGCCGGCACCAGGTTAAATTGCTGGAACACGAAGCCCAGTTTGCGGTTGCGGTACTGGTCCAGCTGCCCTTCGGCGATACGGTCCAGCCGCTCGCCGCCGACCGTGATGGTGCCGCTGTCGGGCCGGTCGAAGCGGGCCAGCATGGCCAGCAGCGTACTCTTGCCGCTGCCGGACGGACCGGCGACGGCCGTCACGCTGGGCTGGTCGATGCAAAACGACACGGCATCGAGCGCCACGATCCGTTCACCGCCGCGCTCAAAGTGCCGGGACACGGCGTCCACTTCCACGATGGCTGTCATGCGCCGCCCGTCAATATGCCAGTTCGACGTCGATGGACGTCGTGCCGGGTTGCAGGTCGATGGCGGCATCGTCGAACGTTGGCGGCCCGAACTTGCCCCTGGCGTTGCGGGAGAAACCATAACCCTCCAGCGGCATGCCGTTGGCGGCTTTGTCGAACGTGCCGTTGGCGTTCTCGTCATGGAATGCCATCAAGGCGTATTTACCCGGCGCCACGTGATTGAAATGCAGCTTGACCGACGGCGCCGCGGCCACCATCAACATGTAGCGGCAGCGTTTGAGGAAGCTGTCCCTGTCGCACAGCGCGGCCAGCACCTGCCCCTGGTTGCCGGCCACGCCGGTCAGGTTGACTGTCAGGCCAGCGCTCGCCCCCGCGCCTGCCGGCACAGCCGCCATGGCCGGCACGGCAGGCGTGCGCCACCACAATGCCGCCACGACCAGGCCGGCGCAGGCGGCAGCGGCCGCGCCGCCGGCGATCAGGCGCCAGCGTTTGCCGCCAGCGCCGGGAACTGGCTGCACCGGCTTGCGCACCTGCTTGCGCACTTGCTTGATTTGAGACTGCTGCATCGATTCCATCCTCTTGCTAAGGCCGGCGTCAGGCGCGCGGCATCCAGGTAAACCGCCGTGCCGACAGGGCCAGGCAGACGCCCGCCATGAGCGCCAGCAGCACCATGCTGTAGGCTTCCGTATGCCACGCCATGGCGCCGGTCAGACCGCGCCGTACGCTGGCCATCAGCGCGTTGAGCGGCATGCAGTCGAATGCGTCGCGCAAGGGCTTGGGCAGGCCGCCCATCGGCACCATCAGGTTGCCCGAGAAGAGCAGCGGAAAATACAGCAGGTTGCACAGCATGGTGGCGGCAGCCACGCTGCTGGACAGCGCCGCAATCAGCAAGCCCAGGGCCAGGAAGGCCGCCGCGCCCAGCGCCAGCATGCCCACCGCGGCAGCGACCTGCATGCCGCCAGCTGTGATCCGGATGCCATAGATGCCCCAGGCGGCAAGGAACATCACCAGGCTGGCCAGCAGCATGATCGCCAGCCGCGATATGCACCATGCCACTACCACCACCCCGGTCGGCATGGGAAACAGCTGGTACATGCGGAACATGCCGCCTTCGCGCGCGGCCACCAGCGGGCCGGCAAACCCCATCAGGCTGGTCGACAGGATCACCATCCCGGCCAGGCCGGTGACCAGGAACAGCCGGTAATCGAGCGCGCTTGCGCCCCGCTCGGGCGGCGGTGGCAGGGTCACCCGCGGGGCGCCCTGCAGGCCGGTCAGGTTGTAGGCATCGCTGTAGCCGCGCAGCAGGCCATAGGCCGCCTCGGCTGCGGCACCGCCGCCCTGCCCGCCGCTCAGCGCCAGCTGCGTGCTGCGACCGGCCGCCACGTTGCCGGCAAAGCCGGACGGGATGGTCAGCACGAAGTCGCCTCCACTGCCCGATTCGGGCAGCAGATTAAATTCCACGCTATGCTGCTGGCGCAGGCCGGCCCGCAGGTGACGCGTGTAGGCGCGGCTTTCCTCACTGCGGTCCTGGTCCACCACGGCCAGCGAAACGGGGCCCAGCTTGACGTCATGCCCGAACAGCGCCATCTGCATCACCAGCATCAGCAGCGGAAAGGCAAAGGTCCAGAACAGCGCCAGCCGTCCGCGCAGGAACATCGCCAGGTCGGCGCGTACAAGGTGCAGCAGTATTTTCATGGTCGCGGAATCGGTTGATTGGTCGGCAGTGGCGCCTGCGTGACGTCGGCCAGGAAGTCCTCCACCGAAACGGGCTCCAGGCTGAACGACGCGATGCGCCGCTGATCGATGTAGTGGCGGAACGCCTGGTCGAATCCTTCGCCGCCGTACAGTTCCCACGCGCCCTCGCGCTGCGCAGGCGCGCGCACCAGGCCGGGCAAGGCTTGCAGCGCCGCCAGCGCATCGTCGCCCAGCGCCTGGCGCAACACGCCCTTGTGGCGGCCCACGCGTTGCGCCATCAGTGCATCGAGCCTGCCCTCGGCCACGATGCGGCCATCGTCCATGCAGCAGATACGGTCCATGCCCTGCAGGTCGCCCGGTGCATGGGAGATCACCAGCAGCGTCAGCGGCAGGCTGGCCAGCAGCTCGCGCAGGGATCGGGCAAACCACTCGTCCAGTCCCAGCGAGGGTTCATCGAGAATGGCCAGTTCCGGCACGTGGGCCAGGGCCATCCACAGCATCAGGCGCTGCTTCTGGCCGCGCGACAGCTGCTGCCAATAGCGGTCGCGCAGCTCGTCGAGGCCCAGCGCGCGCGTGACGGCGGGGTCGGTGCGGCGGTACATGGCCCGGTGCAGCGCCATCATTTCGCTGACGCGGGTCAGGCCCGGCATATCGTAACCCTGCAGCAGGCCGCCAATGCGCTGGCGCGTGGCGGCCGCGCGCGGATCGCCCAGGTGCAGCGCGATGCTGCCCCGGTCCGGCTGGCGCAGGCCCAGCAGCGCTTCCATCAGTATCGACTTGCCGCTGCCGTTACGGCCGATGAAGGCCACGCGCTCGCCGCGCCGCACCGTCAGCGCGCCGGGACGCAGCGTGAAGGCGGACGACATGCGCAGCTCGACGTCCCGCACTTCCAGCAGGACGGGCGCTTCCGCCAGCTTGCCGCCCACGTCGGCATCAGCATGGGCCGCCGGGTCGCCATGTTGCGCCTGGTGGCCAGATTGCGCCGGGCTGGCATCTGCCGCCGTCCTTGCCGCGCCGGCGGCCGGCTGTGGCAGCGCCGGCTCCTGCGCCGGCGTATCGATGCCGTACTCCAGCAGCACCTGGCGCGCGTGTTCGCGGTAGACGGGGTTTTGCATGGCCTGGCGCAGCTTGCTGACGCCCAGGTCGCGGTCGCCGCCGTATGCGGTGGGCGCGTGCAGCAGCAGCGAGGCATGCTGCACCAGCAGATCGGGATCGTCCGGAATCAGCTGGACGGCCTTGCCGAAGCACTCCAGCGCCTGCTGCCCGGCCGCCGCCACCTTGATGATGTTGGGCCGCGCCAGCAAAATGGCCAGGATCGCGCGCGTGCCGCGCCACAGCCACAGGCGCCCCTGCGGCAAGCAGTCGGCGGCGGCCATCAGCTGGTCCAGCCGCGCCATTTCGGCCGCATTTGGCGGCTCGGCAAAATTGGCCTGCAACAGCGCGCGGTTGATTAACGCACCCAGCAGGCTGTCGAGGATGGCCGGTTCGCCATAGATATCGTCCGCCTCCAGCGCGGCGATGGCCTGGTCGGTATCGGCCGGCTGCTTGTTGATCCAGGCCGTGAAGACGGCCTGTCGCGCGAGGCTTATCAGCTCCGCCTGGGCCGGCGTGGGACCGCCGCCGCGCACCGCGGCCGGGAACTGCCGGCCGCTGGCCTGTTCCACCAGCCGCACGATCTGCGCTTCGGAAGTGGCGCGCGCCACGGCGGCGAACAGGCGCACGATGCCGTCCGCTCCGCCCTGCGCATGGATAGCCTGCACCAGGTCGGCGCCGACGCGGCAGGCCGACAGGTACACTTGCAGGTCGCTGTCGGCGCTTTCGCCGAACATGCTGTCCGAGGCGCGGCTGAGCAGCGCGCGCATGGGCGGCAGCAGCGCCATGTCCGCCTCAGGCAGCGTGGCGCCGGCAAAGCGGCCGGCGATGAAATGGGCCAGGCCTTCGTCCAGCAGGCGCACGCCGCAGGTCAGGAAGCAGTGCACCACTTCATGGAACTGCACGGCGCGCAGCCCGTCCGGATAACCGGGCGACAGCGTGGACAGACGCAGCACGGCCAGGCCGGGGAAGCTTTCCATGGTCAGGTGCAGGTCGCGCGTCTCGGCCCGGCACTGCAGCAGGATGCACGGCGCCGGCAGGCCGAGGAACTGGCGGCACTGCGCGATGGCGTCCTCGAAATTGGCCTGCATGGCCGGCGACAGGACCGTCTCGCCCAGCACCCACAAGGGGCCGCTCTGGCGCCACGGCTGGCGGCCGGTGACCATGTCCAGCAGCAGCGGATAGGCATGGAACCGTCCGCGCAATCCGAACAGGGCGTCGAGCGCGGCCAGCGCCGCGTCGCGTTCGCCCGCCGCGGCCAGCCGCAGCACGTCGCGGGCGCCTTGCCGCAGGGCGGCCGTCGCGGCGGCGCTGGCGGCGGCGCCCTGCCCTTCCGTCTCCAGCACGCGGATGGCGTTATCGTTCATGGCGCCGGCGCCTCGGCCGCTTCCCGGCCCAGCAGCATGACGGACACCACGGTCTCCGTTACACCGTCGATATCGAGCAAGGCCGCCAGCTCGTCGTCGTAATAGGCGCCGTAGACCAGCGAACCCAGTCCCAGCCCCTGCGCCGCCAGGCACAGGTTCTGCGACGCGTGCCCCGCTTCCAGCAAGGCCATGCGATAGCCGCGCGCGCCGTACTTGGCGGTAGCCCGCTGCGGCACGCTCGTCATCACGCAAACGATGGGCGCCTTGATCGATTTTTCGCCGCCGCGCACTTCGGCGCCGGCGAAGGCGTTGCCGTCCTGCGGCTTGAGCACGCGCAGGCAATGGTTGCGCGCGTCGTAATGGGCGATGCAGGGCGCCACGCCCTCCACCTCGTTCAGGAACAGGTAGAACTCGGTCGGATACAGTCCGCCCGGCGACGGATAGGCCCGGAATGCCAGCTTGACGTGGGGCGCCACGTCGCTGCTGCGGTAGCGGTTCACGCGCAGCGCATGGTGCAGCAGGCTGGAAAGCTCGGCCAGCGTGACGGCACCGGCGAAACCGCGCGCGCTCCTGCGCGCCGCCAGCGCGGCCGACAGCTGGCCCAGTTCCAGCGACGGTTCCGGCAGGGCGATGGGGGGACAGGATGGGTACACGTTGTAGCCGGCCACGCCACGGGCGATATAGGCCGGATGGCGCAGATAGCGCACGATGTTGCGCACCTGCCCGGACAGGGTGGCGCGGTGGAACTTGGTCTGCTCGTGCAGGATCTCGGCCGGATCGTCGATATCGAACTCGCCCGCCATGGCCTGCGGCGGCAGCAGCTCTTGCAAACTATTTTTCATGGATGCCGGGCCTTATGGGAATGGGTGGGGATCGGGATTGGGCGGCGGCACCTGCGCCAGGCCCCAGTGGGCGGCGATGGTGCGCAGCCGGCGCTGGTCCGCGCTGTGCAGGTCACTGCCGAACAACAGCGGATGCAGGCCGGGGATCAGCGCCCGCACCACCACGAAACCGAGGCTGGCGATATCGTCCGACGTCACATCCACGGCCAGCGCCCGGTGGCCCAGCGCGCGCAGGCGCGCCAGCAGGTCGTCCAGCGTGGCGAGCGTGTGCAGCGCCGGATCGTCGCTCGACACGCTTAGCTCGTTCCCGAACACGAACGCCAGCGCCGCCTGGCGCGACGGCTCCAGGAAGTAGGCGAAATGGTCGCCCGGGTTGTTGATGGCGGCCCGTTCCGGCAGCGGCGTGCCCGCACCCAGGATGGAGCTCGCCCAGCAGTAGCCGTGCAGCGCCTCGATCACGGCCTTGTTGATGGCCTGCCCCACGTTCAGCTGCGCGCTCGCGCCCAGCGACATGGTGCCGTCGGTCTTGCTGCGGGCCAGGCACAGCACCACCGGCAGGCCGATGTCGGTGCTGATGTCCCACAGCCGCACTTCCAGCGACGGATGGTCGAGCGCGCGCAGCGCGCCTGGCAGCAGTGTGGCGCGGGTGGCGGGACTGACCTGCAGGCTGCGCGGCGCATAACGCATCTGCCACATGGCGGCAAAAGCGTCGCGCTCGATCACTTCGCACAAGCCGCTGAGGATGGCGCGCTGTTCGTCCATGCCGCAGGCCAGGCCGGTGGAGGAGGACTGGAACACGATCTCGCGCTTGTCCTTGACCTGCATGCCCAGGTAGACCATCTGCGCCGGCACGTAGCTGGCGCGCTGCGGATCGTGCAGGTCGAGCGCGCTGGCCCAGGCCCGCGTGACGGCCGGATCGGGCGCCGCGTAGGCAAAGCCTGCGGCCCCGTACTGCTCGGGCGCGAACAGCACGAACTGCTCCATCCCCACGGCCGCGTCGCCCAGTTCCTGCTGGCTTGCGTAGTGCAGCTGGTCGTCGAAATGGGCGGCAGCCGAATAGCGCTCGATCGCTTCGCCGAACGCCGCCCACAGGGCCGAGGTGCGGTCGAATGCGGCGCCGGAGCCGGCCAGGCTGGCGCGGTCGCTGGTAGGGTTGTTCGGTTTGGCGCGCGAGGGGTCGATCATCATCGCCTTGACGTCGACCATCAGGGCGTTGAAGACGAACAGGCCGCGCGCATCCGGATGCTCGGTTTCTTCCAGCAGCGAGGTGATGATGCCGTGACGGCGATGCACCAGTGCCTGGTGGATCAGGGCCAGGCGCGCCGCGTCGCGCGCTTCGGGGGACATGCGTTCCATCGCTTACGCCCTGCGCCGCAACAGCGCTTGCTGGAACACGCTGCCAACCGGACGGGCCGTGCTGGCCGTGCCGCAGCAGGCGCAGCGCGGCAGGCGCAGGATGCGGCTGCGCTGGACTTCGCCGGTGAGGCTGTCGATCTCGCTGAACACGCTGTGCTGCACATCCTCCAGCGTGCCGCTCAGGTACTGCAGCGCCACCCGCGACGCTTCGGCCACGCCGAACTGCACGGCCAGCCGGCTGGGCAGCGCGTGGTACAGGATGTTGTCGCGCCGGCTGCGCACGTCGAACTCGGCGACGAACTTGCGCGTGCTGCGCACCCGGTGGAAATAGCATTCGTAGCAGGCCGTGGCCTTGGGCAGCACCAGCGGACCGCATTGGACGGTGCTCCAGTCCATGCCCAGGTACAGGCTGGGCATGCTGCGCTCGACCGCCTTGGCGTTCATGGCGCGGAAGGCGCCGTAATCCTCGAAGTCGGCGCACACCAGCAGCAGCGCGCGCTTGCCGGCGCAGTCGGGCAAGTCGTCGCCGACGGCGATGCGGGTCAGTGGCACGTCGAGCTGGGACAGCGACGCGGCCAACGCGTCGGCGCAGGCGCCCTCGCCGGCCAGCACCAGCTGCCAGTTGGCGCGCTCGTAGGCGGCCTGCTGGTCGGGCGCGATCAGCGCATCCATCTCGCGGCGGTAGGCCAGGTGCTGATGGGTGGCGTCGCCGTTGCCGCGGGCATTGTGCGGCACCAGCACGCGCGCGTTGACCAGCGCCTGCACGGCCGCCTGCACCGCCTCGGGCGGGAAGTGTTCGCCCAGTTCCGCGCCCAGCTCCGCAACGCGCAAGCCGTGGGCGGCGCGGGCCAGGATAACCTTGAGCACGCCCACCTTGTCTTCCACGGTGAAACGCCGCCCGACCACGGACATGGCGATCCTGTCCTCGCCCAGCGTAGTGATTTCCGCCAGCGGCGAAACGTACAGACACTCATTCATCAAACACCCCATCATCTCTCAATACCTGATCCGGAATGCGGGAAACCCGGGCGCACGCGCAGGGTCCCGCCGGCCACGTGGAAGCGGTCAGGCCGCCATCCCACCCGGCCCGACTTTCGGCCAGCGAAAGTCAGCACAGCAAGGGTTTAGCAGCAGCAGGAGCAGGAGCAGGTGCAGCAGGAAACGCTGACGTCGGCCAGCGCGCCGCTGAAGTCGTCTTGCAGGTATTCCGATTCGGTCGTATCGGTGATGGAGATGAAGTTGGTATCAATCAAGATTTCCATTTCTCTTATCCTTGTAGAATGTGAATGAAAGACCCCCATCATGAGACATATATGTTTTTCTCATAACAAGAGCCGAAATCGAGAGTAACACGGGATGCTTGCCGCACAGAAATAATTTGCAGGAAAACAACGATATTAGAATAACAACTCTAATTAAGCTGCTTTCGCATGGTCGCCGGCATCTAATTGGGGGCGCCGCAGAATCGTGTGATATTGCACAGCAGCTCAACACGAATGCAAATTGAGAATAACTAGAAAGATTTGAACCCGTCTTGCGATAGCGCAAGGATATTCCAACTGTTCGTCTTCAACCGTTCGCGCGAAGTCGGATGACTCAAATGTGTAAGTACTTGAACTGCGGCAGGCACTCGAATTGTCGAGCGCTGCCGACGTCGTAGCTATTGAGCGAAAGAAACCGGTTTTGACGACTTATGCGAGTCGGTACCCTTAAGCTTAGCAGCAGCAAGAGCAAGAACAGGTACAGCAGGAGATTTCGTAGGTGGGGAAAAGCATGGCCAGTGCACCGCTGCAGTCATCCCGCAGATATTCCGACTCGGTTGAATCGTTGACCGAGATAAATTTAGTGTCAATCAAGGTTTCCATTTTGTCATCTCCTTGCAAAAGAATAATGAAAAGACTACGTCATGAGATATATTTTCTCTACCCATAACGAAGTACTGAAATCCAGATTAACATAATAATTAGCAACTAATTTTGCGAAATAACAATATTAATTCACAATCGACCAATACCGGCTATCACTACACTATCGCCAACATCAAACAGGTTGCGCCTCCGAAACGGGTAGCATTGCTGCGACCTGCTAAATAGCGCGCTGCAAGTTCGCGCGGGCCAAAGTTGCGTACATCGGTGAAGCCCAGCACTCTGAGCTCCGCAGTCAGCACCTCAGGCGCGAAGAAGGAAATCCACGGCTCGCCTTCGGCCGCGTACTTGCGCACGAACTGGCTCACGCCCCACTGCTCCATGGCAGACAGCAAGGTCGGCGTGACTCCGTAATCGAACACGATGGCGCTGCCGGCGGGCAGGCCGGCCACCATGGACAGGGTATCGAAGATGGCTTCGCGCGTCAGGTACAAGGTGACGCCCAGCCAGGAGAAGAACACGGGCCGGTCCAGCCGGCAGCCGGCCGCCTGCAGCGCGTCGGCCAGGCGGTCGCGCTCGAAATCGACGGGCACGAAGTGGACGTTCTCGGGTGTGGCCAGGCCGGCCTGGCGCAGCAGGCCGCGCTTCCAGGCCTGGGTGGCCGGATGGTCCACTTCGAACACCTGCAGCCCGGGCGGATGGGGGCGCCAGCCGTAGCTGTCCAGGCCCGCGCCCAGCACCACATACTGCGTCACGCCGCGCGCCACGGCCTGCGCCAGCTCGTCCTCGGCCAGCCGGCTGCGCACGGCCATGGCCATGCGCACCATGCGCCGCATGCCGGTGTCGAACTGCAGGGGATCGGCGCGCACCTGGGCCCCGTGTTCCGGGCCCAGGATGGACAGGGCCAGCGGGTCGTCGAACAGGGGCGGCTGGTCCAGCAGCTGGTGGGCGGCGCGCAGCATGGCCACCATCAATGCGCTGCGGCTGGCCTCGCCCTGCTCCAGCAGTCCCTTGTTGCTTTCAGTCCCCGCGGTCCCGGTCATATTATCTGCTTATAAACATGGAATAAGCAGCAATTCTAGTCCAAACGGCGCGCCAGTAGGTTGGCAACGCCGCAGCCTGGGCGAAGAATCTTACTGCGCCGGCTCCACGGTCGCCACCAGCGCGCCGGGCTTGGTGCCTATGCCCGTCAGCGCGAACTGCATGCCCGCGTAGCGCAAGTCTTCGGGGCGGAAGGTGTAGATCGGCATGTCGCGCACCACCTTGTCGCTCAACAGGTTGGCGATGCTGGCCACCTGGTGCTGGCGCCCCTCATCGAGGCCGTCGAACTCAAAGCGGTCCACGTGAGCGTCAGTCAGGTAGACGGCATTGCGCGCCCGGTCCACCGTCAGCCGGCCGGAAATGGCCATGCTGCCGTTCCACGACTGGCGCGCCAGCAGCGGCGCCACGTTGGCGTCCAGCGACAGCGACACGCGGTCGTTCTGGTCCAGGATGGTCAGCTGCGGGTGGCTCAGTTCCACGTCCAGGATGCCCAGCGCGCGCTGGTGCATGGGGAAGCGGCGGTCCATGCTGTGCTGCAGCCGTTCCTGCGGCAAGTCGACCTGGCGCGGCCCGACCAGGGAGGCGCAGGCGCCCAGCAGGCCTGCCAGCAGCAGCGGCGCGCCGCGCACGGTGATCCAGCGCCGCACGGCGCCATGCTTGGTGGTGATGGTCATTTCGGGTCTTTCCGGTTCTGTGGCTATAACGAAGTGCGCCATTATTTCACATCCGCCAGCGGCCAGCCGGCACGCCTGAACATTGCACTTGCATTTTTAACACTTAGTGTTATAGTTAACTACAACACCAACACCTGAATGGACGCCGCCATGAACATAGGCTGGAACGAACACACGCCCATCTACCGCCAGCTCAAGGAACGGGTGGTGGGCATGATGCTGGACGGGCTGCTCAAACCGGGCGATGCCCTGCCCTCGGTGCGCCAGGTGGCGGCCGACTATCAACTCAATCCGATCACCGTCTCGCGCGCCTATCAGGAGCTGGTGGACGAATCTTTAGTGGAAAAACGAAGGGGACTAGGTATGTATGTCATCGACGGCGCCCGCGACAAGCTGCTGGCTACGGAACGGGAGCGTTTTGTGCGCGAGGAATGGCCGGCCATGGTGGAGCGCATCCGCCGCCTGGGCCTGGACCTGGAACAGCTGCTGAAGGCGGCCCGGCCGGGAGCGGCATCATGAGCGCCGTCGTCACCGCGCGCCACCTCGTCAAGCGCTACGGCCGCCAGACGGCCCTGGACGATGCCAGCTTCGAGATCCAGCCCGGCCGCGTGGTGGGCCTGATCGGCCCCAATGGCTCCGGCAAGACCACCACCCTGAAAGCCATGCTGGGCCTGACGCCGTTCGACGGCGAACTGTCCGTGCTGGGCCTGGACCCGCGTACCCAGCGCGAGGAACTGATGCGCGAAGTGTGCTTCATTGCCGACGTGGCCATCCTGCCGCGCTGGTTGCGGGTGCGCGAGGCGCTGGATTTCGTGGAAGGCGTCCATCCCCGCTTCGACCGCAGCAAGGCCGAACGCTACCTGGCCAGCACCAAGCTGTCGCTGGACATGAAGGTCAAGGCCATGTCCAAGGGCATGGTGGTGCAGCTGCACCTGGCGCTGGTGATGGCCATCGACGCCCGCCTGCTGGTGCTGGACGAGCCCACGCTGGGGCTCGACATCCTGTACCGCAAGCAGTTCTACCAGAACCTGCTGGAGGATTACTTCGACGAGCACAAGACCATCCTCATCACCACCCACCAGATCGAGGAAGTGGAACACATCCTGACCGACCTGATGTTCATCCGCGAAGGCAAGATCACCCTGTCGGCCTCGATGGACGAAGTGGGCGACCGCTTCACGGAAGTGATGGTGGAGCCGCAGTTCGTGGCCGCCGCCAACGCGCTGCAGCCGCTCAGCCAGCGCAACGTATTCGGCAAGGCCGTCATGCTGTTCGACGGCGTGGCGCGGGCCCAGCTCAACACCTTCGGCGAAACCCGCACCCCCAGTGTGGCCGACCTGTTCGTCGCAACCATGAAAGGCACCTACGCATGAACACGATGAAATGGCTGATCCGGCGCGAATTCTGGGAACACAAGGGCATGCTGCTGTGGGCGCCGCTGGCGGCGGCCGCGCTGGTCGCGCTGCTGGCCGGCACCGCCCTGCTGCTGGGGCATAACATCAATTACGAGGCCGACGGCGTGAGTGGTCCCATCGGCGACATCGTCATCGAGGGCAATGCGCGCGGCCATATGGTGGCCACCATGACCAGGAACTACATGGCCGCCGCCCTGCCCCTGTTCATGATGCTGGGCGTGCTGGTGTTCTTCTACTGCCTGGGTGCCCTGCACGACGAGCGGCGCGACCGCAGCATCCTGTTCTGGAAATCGCTGCCCATCTCGGACCGCGCCACCGTGCTGTCCAAGGCGCTGCTGGCACTGGCCGTGGCGCCGCTGCTCACCATCGCCATCGGCACCGCGCTGTCGCTGCTGCTGCTGCTGGCGGGCTGCGGCATGCTGCTGCTCCATGGCAGCAACCTGTTCGGCGCCGTGCTGACGTCGCCCGAGCTGTACCTGGCGCCGCTGCGCGTGGTGGCCCTGCTGCCGGTCTACGTGCTGTGGGCGCTGCCCACGGTGGGCTGGCTGCTGATGGTATCGAGCATGGCGCGCTCCAAGGTGTTCCTGTGGGCCGTGGGCGGCCCGCTGCTGGCGGCCATGCTGGTGGGCTGGGCCGACAAGGTGCTGCACTTCGGCCTCAATTCCGCCTGGTTCATGCACGCCATCGTGGCCCGCATCCTGCTGGGCGTGGCGCCCGGCTCGTGGTTCCTGTTCACCGACCTGGAAGACCGGCACCTGCTGCACAGCGACAGCGTGTTCGGTGCCTCGTGGGCCACGTTGGGCAATGCCAGCCTGTGGACAGGTGTGGCGGCCGGCGCGGCCATGATCGCCGTCGCCGTGTGGATGCGGCGCCGGCGCGAGGAAGGCTGATTGATGGGGATTGAAGGCGGGACGCTGGGCACGGGGCCGCAGCGCGCACTGGCCGCGGCGCCAACTGCCGCCAACCGTTACTCGAATTGCTTGCGGAACTCCGCGAACTGGGCCGAGAGGTCTTCGAAATCGCGCCGCAGCTGCTGCACTTCCTGCTCCAGCTGCGCCACGCGGCTGCCCTGCTGGGGCGCCGACACGGCGCCGGCGAAACCGGCCGCCGTTTCCTCGCGCGCCAGCGCGTCCTCGCCGCCCAAGAGCTGGCCGTAGCGCGGCTCCTTGGTGCCGGGCGCCAGCGCCAGGCGCGACACCAGCGGCGGATATTTATCGATCAAGAATTGCAAGCCCTGCTCCACGTCGGCCACGCTCTTGAACTCGTGCAGCCGTCCGCTGCGAGTGCGGATCTCGCCGGCCGTCTGCAAGCCGCGCAGCATCAGGATGGTGAGCACGGCCAGCTTGTCCTGTTCCAGCGACCACTTGATGCGCATGCGGTGTTCGTACTTGGTCACGCGCGCGCCGGCCTGGGTGATGCCGTTGACCAGCTTGCGCTGCATCAGCCGCTGCAGCACCTCGGCCACCGTCTCTTCCGAAATCGACATGACGGGATCGCGGCTCGACAGCTGGTTGCAGCCATTGGTGATGGCGTTCAGCGACATCGGATAATTATCCGGCGTCAGCCCTTCCTTCTCGGCCAGCACGGCCAGCACGCGGATTTCAAACGGGTCCAGTATTTCAGTGCCTTCCGGCGACGATGCCATGTTCATTTGCGTCCTTAATCGACTAGCTTGTTCAGTTGGGCCGAATCGAATTTATCACACTCAGGCATGCTTGGGCAGCTCAGGCCGGCCGCCTTCATCACGGCCACCACGCGTTCGAGCTGCTTTTCCTGCGTCACGGCGTGGTTGATCAGCGCGTGCAGGGCCTTGGACAGCGGATCGTCGCCGTTGGCCGTCACGCCGTAGGCCGAGAACAGGTTGGCCGCCGCGCTGGCACTGGTCTGCTCCACGTCCTTCTGCACGATGTGGGCCGGATTGCCGACCGCCGTCGCGCCCGGCGGCACGGGTTTCAGCAGCACGGCGTTGGAGCCGACCTTGGCGTATTCGCCCACGGTAAAGGCGCCCAGCACCTTGGCGCCGGCGCCCACGATGACGCCGCGCGCCAGCGTGGGATGGCGCTTGCTGCCCGTATGCAGCGAGGTGCCGCCCAGGGTCACGCCCTGGTAGATGGTGCAGTCGTCGCCCACCTCGGCCGTCTCGCCGATCACCACGCCGAAGCCGTGGTCGATGAACACGCGGCGGCCGATGGTGGCGCCGGGGTGGATCTCGATGCCGGTGATGATGCGGGCCAGGTAGGAAATGAAGCGGCCGAACCACTTCAGGCCGTGGGTCCAGCACCAGTGCGCCCAGCGGTGCATCACGATGGCCTGCAGGCCCGGATAGCACGTCAGCACCTCCCAGGCATTGCGGGCGGCGGGATCGCGTTCGATGATGCTGTTGATGTCTTGGCGCAGGTGACGGAACATGGTGCAGGCTTTAGTGACGGGGAAACAAGGTGACCGGATAGCTATGGTAGCGTATCCGGTCCCAAATTGCTGGCGGGGGCTTGCCGGGGACGGCGGGAGGAAAGCCGGCGGCCCCGTGCGGCGCCACCAGCGTTGCGTTCGGAGGGCGGTCAGCCTTCCTTGGCCATGCGCTGGCGGCGGGCTTCGTACAGACAGACGCCCGATGCGACGGACACGTTCAGGCTCTCGACGGAACCGAACATGGGGATGCTCACCAGCACGTCGCACGTCTCGCGCGTGAGGCGGCGCATGCCCTCGCCTTCCGAACCCATGACGAGCGCCGTCGGGCCCGTGAAGTCCGCTTCGTACAAACCCTTCTCGCCGTCGTCGGAAGTACCGATCAGCCAGATGTCGCGTTCCTTCAGCTCGCGCATGGTGCGCGCCAGGTTGGTTACAGTGATGTAGGGCACGGTCTCGGCCGCGCCGCTGGCCACCTTGGCGGCCGTCGCGTTCAGGCCCACGGCACGGTCCTTGGGGACGATCACGGCATGGGCACCCACGCCGTCGGCCACGCGCAGGCAGGCGCCCAGGTTATGGGGATCGGTAATACCGTCGAGTACCAGCAGCAGCGGCGGGCCTTCGATGGCATCGAGTAGTTCATCGAGGTTGCGCGCCAGCGCCAGCTGCGACGCGAAGGCGATCACGCCCTGGTGGCGGCGGGTGCCGACGATCTTGTCCAGGCGGGCCGAATCGACCGGCATCACGCGTACGCCGGCAGCCTTGGCGGCGGCCACCAGATCCTGCATGCGGCGGTCGGTACGGCCGGCATCGATGAAGATCTCTTCCACGGAGCTGGCCTCGTGACGCAGGCGCGAGGTCACCGCGTGGAAACCAAAAATCATTTTATTCTTCATTGTTTATCGCTTCTTCTTACTTTTTGAGGCAGGCTTGGCTGCCCGGGGTGCTACCGCGGCACTCGCCGCGGCATTGGTCTTGCGTTTAGGCTTGGCCTTGCTGGCGGCCGCTGCCTTGGTCTTGCCGGCCTTGCTCTTGCCGGCGCCGGCCGCTTCGAAGCGCGGCTGCTGCTCCGTCCGGGGACCGGGCTTGACGTTGGTGCGGCCCGGCGCCTGCGATGATGCTCCGCGGCCGCCCTTGGCGGGCGCCGCTTCCCGTTCCGGCATGCCGGCCAGGCGCAGGTCCACCTTGCGCGCTTCCAGGTCCACCCGCACCACCTGCACGGTGACGCGGTCGGTCAGCTGGTAACGCTTCCCGGTGCGCTCGCCGCGCAGTTCGTGGCGCGCATCGTCGTACTGAAAGTAGTCGGCGCCCAGGTCCGTCACGTGCACCAGGCCTTCGACGAACAGCTGGTCGAGCTGGACGAAGATGCCGAACGTGGTCACGCCCGTGATCAGGCCGGTGAATTCCTCGCCCAGCTTGTCCTGCATGAAGTAGCACTTGAGCCATGCTTCCACGTCGCGCGACGCTTCGTCGGCGCGGCGCTCGTTGGCCGAGCAGTGCACGCCCAGCGCGTCCCACACGGTCAGGTCGGCCGCCTTCTTCTCGCGTCCTTCCGCCTTGTCCTTGGCCTGCTGCTTGCGGGTGGCGTTCGACACGTTGGTGTTCAGCACGCTCTTTTCCGTCAGCTTGGGCTCGTAGCGTTTGCCCAGCAGGATGGCCTTGATGGCGCGGTGCGTCAGCAGGTCGGGGTAGCGGCGGATCGGGCTGGTGAAGTGGGCATAAGCCTCGTAGGCCAGGCCGAAGTGGCCGATGTTGTCCGGGCTGTAGACGGCTTGCTGCATCGAGCGCAGCAGCATGGTCTGCAGCAGCGAGGCGTCCGGCCGCAACTTCACTTCGCGCATCAGTTCCGCGTAGTGGGCCGCCGTCGGCTTGTCGCCGCCGTCCAGGTGCAGGCCGGCCTGCTTGAGGAAGGTGCGTACCTGCTTGAGCTTTTCGGCCGTCGGGCTGGCGTGGATGCGGTAGGTGCCCGGATGCTTGTGGCGGATCAGCAGGTCGGCGGCGCACACGTTGGCCGTCAACATGCATTCCTCGATCAGGCGGTGGGCATCGTTGCGGGTGCGGGGAATGATCTTCTCGATCTTGCCCGACGGGTTGCAGACGATGTAGGTTTCCGTCGTCTCGAAATCGATGGCGCCCCGCTCCAGGCGGGCCTTGAGCAGCGCCTGGTACACCTCCTGCAGGTTCAGCAGGTGCGGCACGATGCCGGGACGGCGCGCCGCTTCCGGACCCTTGGTGTTGCCGAGGATGTCGGCCACTTCCGTGTAGGTCAGGCGGGCCGCCGAGTGGATCACGGCCGGGTAGAACTGGTAAGCCTTGATCTCGCCCTTGGCCGTGACGACGGCGTCGCACACGAGGGTGAGGCGGTCGACGGCCGGGTTCAGCGAGCACAGGCCGTTCGACAGCTTCTCGGGCAGCATGGGAATCACGCGGCGCGGGAAGTAGACCGAGGTGCTGCGCTCGAGCGCATCGAGGTCCAGCGCGTCGTTGGGCTTGACGTAGTGGCTGACGTCGGCGATCGCCACGATCAGGCGGTAAGCCTTGGTGCGGCCGATCTTGACCGGTTCGCAGTAGACGGCGTCGTCGAAGTCGCGCGCGTCTTCGCCGTCGATGGTCACCAGCGGCACGTCGCGCAGGTCGACGCGTTCGCCCAGGTCGGCTTCGCGCACTTCATTGGGCAGCTTGGCAGCCTGCTTGAGGGCGCCGTCCGAGAAGATATGGGGCACGCCGAACTTGCGCACGGCGATTTCGATTTCCATGCCGGGGTCGTCCAGCTCGCCCAGCACTTCGACGATCTTGCCCACCGGCTGCTTGAAGCGCATCGGCTGCTCGGTCAGCTCCACGCTGACCACCTGGCCGGACTTGGCCTTGCCGATGCTGCCGGCCACCAGGATGTCCTGCGAAATGCGCTGGTCTTCCGGCGCCACGATCCAGGCGCCGTTTTCATTGAGCAGGCGGCCGATGATGTGGGTGTTGGCGCGCTGCACCACTTCCACGATGGTGCCTTCCGGGCGGCCGCGGCGGTCCACGCCGACCACCTTGGCCAGCACGCGGTCGCCATGCAGCACTTTCTGCATTTCTTTTTCAGGCAGGAACAGGTCGTCGCCCGGTTCGTCGGGAATCACGAAGCCGAAACCGTCGCGGTGGCTGGAGACGCGGCCGGCGATAAAGCCGCTCAGGTCGGCCAGCACGAAGCAGCCGGTGTCCTGGTCGGCCATCAGCTGGCCGTCGCGCACCATGGCGTTCAGGCGGCGCGACAGGACAGCTTGCGCTTCCGTGCCGACTTTCAGCGATTTGGCGAGGGCGCGCAGATCAAGCGGCGCCGAGGCGCTGCGGAAGATGCCGAGAATTTCCTCCCGGCTGGGAATGGTATGGGTAATTGGGCTCAAAAGTATTTCTATAGTTATTATTGACAGTGATCACTGGGGACAAGGCCCGACGACTGCGACCGGTCACCTATATTGACACGGTGATAGCGCGTAGTGTACTTGGTATCGGCCCGCTTTACCTAACATGGGGCCACGCGGGCTCAGATTTTTTTGGAAAATTTTTACGCAATCGCATTTGACATCGCACAAGATTACTCTATAATCTTGGTCTCTCGCAGCGACAACGTCTACGGACAGCGGCAAAGCGGGAAGCGTAAGACAGGGTTGATGTGCAGTAAGGAATGAAAGTTCATCTGGCGCAAAACTCTCCCGATCGCTATAATAGCAGAAGTTGTTGAGCAGCATCTAAGAGTAACATCAGTGCCCACGTGGCGGAATTGGTAGACGCGCATGGTTCAGGTCCATGTGCCGCAAGGTGTGGGGGTTCGAGTCCC
>NZ_JBYSZG010000021.1:18739-96078 GCF_058786935.1 Rugamonas sp. FW305-51 | reverse complement strand
TTTTGTTAATTGTTGGCCGCGGCCGGCCGCGCGCGGCCCGGGGGCGGCACGAAATGGGAATGGAATGACCTCGCTTGCCTGGAAAGTCAATCGTTTGAAATTGATGGGGGGGGCCGAAATCGCCTGGCGCGTGCATCAGGCACTGCGTGACCGGGCCGGCAAGCTGGGGCTGGGGCTGGTGCGCCGGCCGCCGGCGCCGGCGTGCCCGGCCTGGGGCGCGCCGTTCATCGCGGGCCTGGTGCCGCCGGCCAGTCAGCCGGCCGTGCTGGCGCAGGCCGACCGCCTGCTGGCCGGCCGCTGGGACGTGTTCGCGCTGCGCGAGGCGCCGCTGGGCTTTCCGCCCGAGTGGAACCGCGACCCCAGGACCGGCACGCTGGCGCCCATGGGGCTGGGCAGGCTGATCGACTACCGCCGCGTCGACGCGGTGGGCAACATCAAATACCTGTGGGAGCCGAGCCGCCATCTGGAGCTGGTCACGCTGGCGCTGGCCTATAAGATCAGCGGCCAGCGCCGCTATGCCGACGCGGTGGGGGTGTTGCTGCGCTCGTGGTTCGCGCAGTGCCCCTATCCGCAAGGGGTGCACTGGAGCAGCGCGCTGGAGTTGGCGGTGCGCCTGCTGAACTGGTCGTGCGCCTGGCAATTGCTGGGCGGGGCGGATGCGCCCCTGTTCGCCGACGCGGCCGGGCAAGCGCTGCGCCGTCAGTGGCTCGCCAGCGTGTACCAGCATTGCCATTTCATCGCCCATAACCTGTCGCGCCATTCGTCGGCCAACAACCACCTGTTCGGCGAATACACGGGCTTGTATGTGGCCAGCCTGACCTGGCCGTGCTGGCCTGCCAGCGGCCGCTGGCAGGCGCTGGCGCGGCGCGGCCTGGAACAGGAGAGCGTGCGCCAGAACGGCGCCGATGGCGTGAACCGGGAGCAGGCCATCTATTATCACCATGAAGTGATGGACATGATGCTGCTCAGCCAGCTGGCCGGCCAGGCCAACGGCCAGCCGTTCCCGCCGGCCTGCGTGGCGCGGCTGGAACGGATGGCCGAGTTCGTGGCCGCCCTGCTCGACGGGGGCGGCCACCTGCCGATGCTGGGCGACGGCGACGACGCGCACCTGGTGCGGCTGGCGTTCCAGGACGACTGGTGCCCGTTCCGTTCGCTGCTGGCCAGTTGCGCGGTCTTGTACGGCCGCGCCGATTTCGCGCGCAAGGCGGGCGGACTGGACGACAAGACCCGCTGCCTGCTGGGCGCCGACGGCGAGCGCCGCTGGGATGCGCTGGCGCCGGCGGCGGCCGAGGCGCCGGCGCTGGCCTTCCCCGAGGGCGGCTATTATCTGCTCGGCCAGCGCTTCGGCCAGCGCGGCGAGGTGCGGCTGGTGGCCGATTGCGGTCCGCTGGGCTACCTGTCGATCGCCGCCCACGGCCATGCCGACGCGCTGGCGTTCACCCTGTCGCTCGATGGCCAGCAGTGCCTGATCGATCCGGGCACCTACACCTACCGCCCCGACAGTCCGTGGCGCGACTATTTCCGCGGCACGGCGGCCCATAACACCGTGTGCATCGACGGCCTCGACCAGTCCGAGATCGGGGGCAACTTCATGTGGCTCAAGAAAGCGCGCGCGCGCCTGCTCGGCCATCAGCCGCACGGCGCCCTGCAATGGTTCGAGGGCGAGCACGATGGCTATGCGCGGCTGGCCGATCCGCTGATCCACCGCCGCCGGGTCGACTACGACGCCCCCGCCGGCCGGCTGCGGGTGGCCGACACGCTGCGCTGCGCGGGCCAGCACGAGGCGGCCGTGCACTGGCATTTCAGCGACACGTGCGCGGTCGAACTGGTCGACGGGCAAGTGTGGGTGCATGGCCATGGCTGGCGCCTGAGCTTGCGCTGCGCCGGCGCCCGCGTCACACTGCTGCGCGGCAGCGAGCAGCCGCGCGGCGGCTGGATCGCGCGCCGCTTCGACAGCAAGACGCCGAGCACCACCGTGGTGTGCCAGGTGGCCGTGCGCGGCACCACCGAGATCGTCACCGAGATGGCGATCGAGCAGGCGGCGTGCTGACGCGCGGGCGTCCGGTGCGCGCGCCGGTGCAGTCTACAGGGTAGAATAGATGTATTTTTGTAAATTCAATTCAGCAAAAGGTGACGCATGCCCTTAATTTATCTGGTCGCGGGAGCCCGGCCCAATTTCATGAAGATCGCCCCCATCGTGCGGGCCCTGCAAGCCCACGCGGGCATCGGCTTCAAGATCATCCACACCGGTCAGCACTACGATCGCGAGATGAATGACGTGTTTTTCGAGGAACTGGGTATTCCGGCGCCCGACGTGTTCATGGCCGCCGGCGGTGGCAGCCACGCCCAGCAGACGGCCAAGATCATGCTGGCGTTCGAGGAACTGTGCCAGCAGCAGCGGCCCGACGCCGTGCTGGTGGTGGGCGACGTCAATTCCACCCTGGCGTGCTCGATCGTGGCCAAGAAGCTCAACATCCGGGTCGCCCACGTCGAGGCCGGCCTGCGCAGCGGCGACATGACCATGCCCGAGGAAATCAACCGCCTGGTGACCGATAGCATTAGCGACTGGTTCTTCGTCACCGAGCCCAGCGCGGTGGAACATCTGCGGCGCGAAGGCAAGGCCGAGTCGGCCATCCACTATGTAGGCCATGTGATGGTCGACAACGTGCTGTACCAGGCCAGCAAGCTGGCCGCCGGCGGCCCGCTCGACGCCGCGCTCGGCGCGTTCAAGGCGGCCCACCGGCGCTACGGCGTGGTCACGCTGCACCGCCCCAGCAATGTCGACGACGCGGCCATGATGGCGCGCCTGGCCGGGGCGCTGCGCGAGATCGCGGCCGAGCTGCCGCTGATCTTCCCGGTCCATCCGCGCACCCGCGCCAACCTGGAGAAATTCGGCATCGACCTGGGGCCGAACGTCACGCTGACCGGCCCGCAGGGCTACATGGCCTTCCTCTCCTTATGGAAGGACGCGGCCATGGTGCTGACCGACAGCGGCGGCCTGCAGGAGGAAACCACGGCGCTGGGCGTGCCGTGCCTGACGCTGCGCGAGAACACGGAGCGCCCGGTGACGGTGGAGGAGGGCTCGAACGTGCTGGCCGGCACCGATCCCCGGCGCATCGTGGCCGAGGCGCGCAAGATCCTGCGCGGCGAGGGCAAGCAGGGCCGGCGGCCCCATTTGTGGGACGGCCAGGCGGCCGAGCGCATCGTCACCCTACTGGCGGCGGAGCTGGCATGAGCGAACGGATCACGATGATGGGCTGCCAGATCGACAACCTGTCGATGGAGGATACGCTGCAGAAGATCGAAGGCTTCATCCACTCGGGCTTGCCGCACCAGCACGTGGTGGTCAATGTCGACAAGCTGGTCAAGGCCGAGCGTGACCCGGAACTGCGCCGCATCATCAACGATTGCGCGCTGATCAACGTCGATGGCATGCCCGTCGTGTGGGCCTCGCGCCTGCTGGGCAAGCCGCTCAAGGAACGGGTGGCCGGGGTCGACCTGTTCGAGGCGCTGATGGCGCGCTCGGCCCAGAAGGGCTGGCGCGTGTTCCTGCTGGGCGCGCGCGAGGAGGTGGTGTCCGGTGTCAAGCAGCGCTACGAGATCAAGTATCCGGGCCTGGTGGTGGCCGGCTACCGCAACGGTTACTGGCGCGCCGAGGAGGAGGAGGCGGTGGTGCAGCAAATCGAGGCGGCGCGCGCCGACTTGCTGTTCGTGGCCATCAGTTCGCCGAAGAAGGAACAATTCCTGGGCCAGCACCAGGCCCGGATGAAAGTGCCGTTCGCCATGGGCGTGGGCGGCACGTTCGACGTGGCCGTGGGCCGCGTCAAGCGGGCGCCGCGCTGGATGCAGCAGGCCGGCCTGGAGTGGTTCTATCGCTTCCTGCAGGAGCCGCGCCGCATGTTCCGGCGCTATTTCATCGAGGATATGGCGTTCATCCGCTTGCTGCTGAAAGAAGCGAGCCGCCGTTGAACGCGTTTTTCCAATTTCACCGAATATTATTGAAGGGGTGTGTATGACTGTTATCGCCGTAATTGGTCTGGGTTATGTGGGGCTGCCGCTTGTGGTCGAGTTCGGCAAACGCAGCCGCACGATCGGCTTCGATATCGTGGCGGCCAAGGTCGACAGCTGCCGCAAGGGCGTCGATCCGTCGCGCGAGCTCAGTGACGAGCAGATGGCGGCCGCCACCCATGCCGAGTATTCGGCCGACCCGGCCATCCTGGCCGAGGCCGATATCCTGATCGTGGCCGTGCCGACCCCGGTCGACATCGCGCACAACCCCGATTTCGGGCCGCTGATCGGCGCCAGCGACAGCGTCGGGCGCCACATGAAGAAGGGGGCGATCGTCGTCTACGAGTCCACCGTCTATCCGGGCGCCACCGAGGAAGTATGCATCCCCGTGCTCGAGCGCGCCTCGGGCCTGAAGTGGCAGCAGGACTTCTTCGTCGGCTATTCGCCTGAGCGCATCAACCCGGGCGACCGCCAGCACATGCTCACCAACGTCGTCAAGGTGGTGTCGGGCGACACCGCGCACACGCTGGAACGGGTGGCGGCCCTGTATGAGCAGATCGTCGAGCCGGGCGTGCACCGCTGCTCGAGCATCAAGGCGGCCGAGGCGTGCAAGGTGATCGAGAACACCCAGCGCGACCTGAACATCGCGCTGATGAACGAGCTGGCCATCATCTTCGACAAGATCGGCATCGACACGTCGGAAGTGCTGAAGGCGGCCGGCACCAAATGGAACTTCCTCAAGTTCAGTCCCGGCCTGGTGGGCGGCCACTGCATCGGCGTCGACCCGTATTACCTGACCCACAAGGCCGAGACGCTGGGCTACCACCCGCAAGTGATCCTGGCCGGGCGCCGCATCAACGATGGCATGGGCAAGTACATCGCCGAGCAGACGATCAAGAACATGATCGCGGCCGGCAGCTACATCAAGGGCGCGCGCGTGAACGTGCTGGGCCTGACGTTCAAGGAGGATTGCGCCGATTTGCGCAATTCCAAGGTGGGCGATGTGATCACCGAACTCAAGACCTACGGGGTCGAGGTGTTCGTGCACGATCCGTACGCCGATCCGGACGAGGCCATGCACGAATATGGGGTGCGCCTGTTCGCCTGGGATGAATTGCCGCGCGCCGACGCGATCGTGGCGGCCGTGTCGCACCAGGTCTTGCTGGGCCTGCCCGTGGAGGACTTCCAGAAGAAGCTCATCAAAGGTGGTTGCTTCATCGACGTCAAGGCCGCGTTCGCGCAGGAAGCGCTGGCCGCCGTCGGCATCAAGGTCTGGCGCCTGTAAGGGAACGCCGCCGTCGCCGGCCATTAATGGAAAGCATGATTTTATGAAGATACTCGTTACCGGCGGCATGGGTTACATCGGTTCCCATACCGTCGTTGAACTGCAGGGGGCCGGCCACCAGGTGGTGGTGCTCGACAACCTGTGCAACGCGAGCGCGGCCGTGCGGGGGCGCGTCGAGCGTATCACGGGCCAGGCGCTGACCTTCGTCGAGCTTGACGTGCGCGACCGGGCCGGCCTGGCCGCGCTGTTCGCCGCGCACGGCTTCGACGCCGTGATCCACTTTGCCGGCCTGAAGGCGGTGGGCGAATCGGTCGAGCAGCCGCTGCGCTATTACGACAACAACGTCAACGGCACCCTGGTGCTGCTCGAGACGATGGCCAGCTTCGGCGTCAAGACGCTGGTGTTCAGTTCCTCGGCCACGGTCTACGGCGACCCGGCCAGCGTGCCCATTTACGAACACTTCCCGCTGGCCGCCACCAATCCCTATGGCCGCAGCAAGCTGATGATCGAAGAGATGTTGCGCGACCTGTACCGCGCCGACCCGGGCTGGCGGATCGCCTTGCTGCGCTACTTCAACCCCGTCGGCGCCCACGAGAGCGGCTTGATCGGCGAGGACCCGAACGGCATCCCCAACAATCTGCTGCCCTATATCGCGCAGGTGGCCGAGGGGCGGCGCGCACAACTGTCCGTGTTCGGCGGCGATTACCCCACCGTCGACGGCACCGGCGTGCGCGACTACATCCACGTGGTCGACCTGGCGCTGGGGCACGTACGGACGCTGGCCAAGCTGGCCCAGGGTCCCGCCATCGTGACCTACAACCTGGGCACGGGGCGCGGCAACAGCGTGCTGGAGATGGTGCGCGCGTTCGAGGCCGCCAGCGGCCGCCCCATCCCTTACCGCATCGTGGCGCGCCGTCCGGGCGACATCGCGGCCTGCTATGCGGACGCCGGCCTGGCCGAGCGTGAACTGGGCTGGAAGGCCGAGCGCGGCGTGGCCCAGATGTGCGCCGATACGTGGCGCTGGCAGTCCGGTCCGAAATAAGGAGAGGCAGCATGAAAGCGATGATATTGGCGGCCGGCAAAGGTACGCGGGTGCGCCCCCTGACTTATGATTTGCCCAAGCCCATGATCCCCATCCTGGGCAAGCCGGTGATGGCTTACCTGATCGAGCACCTGCACAAATACGGGGTGACGGAGATCATGGTCAACGTCAGCTATCTGCACGAGAAGATCGAGGAATACTTCGGCGAAGGCCACCAGTTCGACGTGCAGATCGGCTATTCCTTCGAAGGTTATACCAACGACGAGGGCGAGGTGGTGCCCGAGCCGCTCGGTTCGGCCGGCGGCATGAAGAAGATCCAGGAATTCGGCGGTTTCTTCGACGACACCACCATCGTGCTGTGCGGCGACGCCCTGATCGACCTGGACTTGAAGTCGGCCCTGTTCGAGCATCGCCGCAAGGGCGCGCTGGCCACCGTCATCACCACCGAGGTGCCGTGGGACAAGGTGGAAAGCTATGGCGTGGTGGTCACCGACGCGGCCGGGCGCATCACCCAGTTCCAGGAAAAGCCGCGCCAGCACGCCGCGCTGTCGAACCGGGCCAGCACCGGCATCTATATCTTCGAGCCGGAAGTGATCGCGCTGATTCCGTCGGACCGGCCGTTCGACATCGGCTCCGAACTGTTTCCCCTGCTGGCCGAACGGGGCTTGCCGTTCTACGCCCAGCATCGGCGCTTCAACTGGATCGACATCGGCAGCGTGCGCGACTACTGGGAAGTGTGCCAGAGCGTGCTGATGGGGGAGGTGGCCAATCTGCACATGCCCGGCATCCAGATCGACGACGGCCTGTGGGTGGGCCAGAACACCAGCATCGACTGGCAGGACACGCGCATCGAAGGCCCGGTCTACATCGGTTCGGGCACCCGCATCGAGGCCGGCGTGACCATCATCGGTCCCAGCTGGATCGGCCACGGCAGCCACGTGTGCCGCGGCGCCAGCGTCGTGCGCAGCGTGCTGTTCGAATATACTCGTGTGTTAGAAAATGTTTCTTTGGACGAAATGATCGTCTTCAAGGACTATAGTGTCAACCGCGCTGGCGACATGCGCCACGCCTCCGACTACGCTAGCGAGGCGTGGGCCAACGCGCGCGACCGGCGCCGGGGACGGCGCCCGGACCCTGGCAATGAATTAACGGAAAAGAGAAATAGAGCATGAAGATTTATCCAGTCATCCTGTCGGGCGGATCGGGCACACGCCTGTGGCCGCTGTCGCGGGCCGTGTTGCCCAAGCAGCTGCTGCCGCTGGTGACCGAGCACACCATGTTGCAGGAGACGGCACTGCGCCTGGCCGGCCGGCCGCAGCTGATGGCGCCGCTGATCGTGTGCGGCAATGAGCACCGTTTCCTGGTGGCCGAGCAGATGCGCCAGATCGGCATGGCGCCGCTGGGCATCCTGCTGGAACCGGCGGGGCGCAATACGGCGCCGGCCGTGGCCGCCGCGGCCCACTACCTGCAGGCGCTCGACCCCGACGCCGTGCTGCTGGTGCTGCCGGCCGACCATGTGATCGCCGACGTGGATGCGTTCTATGCCGCCATCGAACAGGCCGCCGTACCGGTGGCCGACGGCGCCCTGGCCACCTTCGGCATCGTGCCCACGGCGCCGGAGACGGGCTATGGCTACATCCAGAGCGGCGCCGCGGCTGGCGCCCCGCAGTGCTACCAGGTCGACCGCTTCGTCGAGAAGCCCAACCTGGCCACGGCCGAAGGGTTTGTGGCGGCCGGCAATTACTACTGGAACAGCGGCATGTTCCTGTTCCGCGCCGCCGCCTACCTGGAAGAGCTGCGCCAGTTCGCGCCGGCCATCGCCGAGGCCAGCGCGGCGGCCGTGCGCCAGGGCTACCGCGACCTCGATTTCTGCCGCCTGGACGAAACGGCCTTCATGGCCTGCCCGTCGGACTCGATCGACTACGCGGTGATGGAACACACGCGTCACGCCGTCGTCGTGCCGGCCGCGATCGGCTGGAGCGATGTGGGCTCCTGGTCGGCCCTGTGGGAAGTGCAGCAGAGCGACGAGAACGGCAACGTGGTGCGGGGCGACGTCTACCTGGACGACGTGTCCGGTTCGCTGGTGCGGGCCGAGAGCCGCATCGTGGCCGTGGTCGGGGTGCAGGACCTGGTGGTGGTGGAGACGGCCGACGCCGTGCTGGTGGCCCACAAGGACCAGGTGCAGCGCGTCAAGCAGATCGTCGACCACCTCAAGGCCGAGCAGCGCACGGAACACTTGCACCACACCAAGGTCTACCGTCCGTGGGGCTGCTACGAGGGCATCGACGTGGGCGAACGGTTCCAGGTCAAGCGCATCACCGTCAATCCGGGCGGCAAGCTGTCGCTGCAGATGCACCACCACCGGGCCGAGCACTGGGTGGTGGTCAGCGGCACGGCCCGCGTCACCTGCGGCGACAAGGTCAGCCTGCTGACGGAAAACGAATCGACCTATATCCCGATCGGCATGAACCACCGGCTGGAAAACCCGGGCAAGGTGCCGCTGCACCTGATCGAGGTGCAGTCGGGCAGCTACCTGGGCGAGGACGACATCGTCCGTTTCGAGGACGTCTATCAGCGGGCCTGAGGCCGCCGGCCAGGGGCGGCAAAGACGCTATAATCGGGGCGACAGCATGTGCTGTCGCCAGCTCATTCCGACATGGCCGTATCCTTGCGCGCGTTCCTGATTTTCTGCGGCAGCCTGTGCTGCCTGCCCGCCGTGGCCGGCCAGCCGCCGGCCGCGGGCCTGCAAGCGGCCCAGCTGGCCGTGGTCGTCAACGACGACGAACCGAACAGCGTGACCATAGGCGAATTCTACCGCCAGGCGCGCGACATTCCGGCCCGCAATGTGGTCCACGTCAACATCCCCGGCAAGCCCCGCAAGCTCACGGCCGACCAGTTCCGCCACCTGCAGCAACTGATCGAACTGCAACTGCCGGCCGGCATCCAGGCCGTGCTGATGGTGTGGACGGCGCCGTATGCCGTCGAATGCCATGCCATCACGGCCGCCTATACGCTCGGTTTCGACCCTGGCCTGTGCGACAAGCCGTGCGAGCCGAGCAAGCCCAATCCCTATTTCAATGTCGCGTCTTCCCGTCCCCGCAACGACTTCGGCATGCGCCTGTCCATGTTGCTGCCGACCGAATCGGTGGAGCAGGCCAAGGCCTTGATCCTGCGCGGCAAGGCCAGCGGTTTTCGCGTACAGCCGGCCACGGCCTATTACCTGGTCACGAGCGAGACGGCCCGCAACAGCCGCGCCGTGTATTTCCCCCGTTCCATGGTGCTGCCCCAGCAGCAGCTGACCATCCACACCGAGCGCGCCGACAGCATCGAAGACGTCAAGGACATCATGCTCTACCAGACGGGCAAGGCGCGTGTGGACAAGCTCGAGACGCTGCAATTTTTGCCCGGCGCGCTGGCCGACCACCTGACCTCGTTCGGCGGCGACCTGCTCGGCGACAGTCAGATGAGCAGCCTGCGCTGGCTGGAGGCGGGCGCCACGGCCAGCTACGGTTCCGTGTCCGAACCGTGCAACTATTGGCAGAAGTTTCCCCATCCTACCGTGCTGCTCAAGCACTACCTGGGCGGCGCCACGGCCATCGAGGCGTACTGGCGCAGCGTGGCCTGGCCGGCCCAGGGCCTGTTCATCGGCGAGCCGCTGGCCGCCCCGTACCGCCCGCACTGACCGCACTGACCGTGGGCGCCGCCCGCCGGCGGCCAGTCCACCACCGCCCGCGCCGCAAGCACCGTTAGTCCGTTCGGACTAAGGGCCTGTCATCAAGTCGTCATTCCCCGCCCCTAATATGCAATTGGCAAGATTGCATACCTTTTGCCAACATCACGCAGGCGCGCGCGGCGCCGCTTGCCGCCCCATTCACCGAACAGGATCATTCATGATGCTTTACGCTCCCACCCACCCCACGCGGGCGGCAATCACGCTGGGCCGGCGCACCGTGCTGGCGGCGCTGCTGGCCGGCCTGGGCTTGCCGGCCCTGGCCTCCGACGTCGTCATCAGCCAGGTCTATGGCGGCGGCGGCAATTCCGGCGCCACCTACAAGAACGATTTCATCGAGCTGTTCAACCGTGGCGCCAGCCCCGTCAGCCTGAACGGCTGGAGCGTGCAGTATGCGAGCGCGGCCAGCACGGCCGGCGCCGTCTGGCAGGTCACGCCGCTGCCCGATGTGACCTTGCAGCCGGGCCAGTACCTGCTGGTGCAGGAAGCGATGGGCGCGGGCGGCAGCACGGCCTTGCCCACGCCGCAGGCGGTGGGCACCATCGCCATGAGCGGCACGGCCGGCAAGGTGGTGCTGGCCAGCACCACCACCGCCTTCAACGTCAGCAAGCCGGCCGGCGGCGCGGTGCAGGACTTGCTCGGCTACGGCAACACGGCCAACGGCTACGAGGGCGCGCCCGGTCCCGGCCTGTCCAACACCACGGCCGCGCTGCGCGGCGATTATGGCTGCGCCGACACCGACAACAACCTGGCCGACTTCAGCACGGCCGGCCCCGCACCGCGCAACAGCGCTGCGCCGCTGCGCGTGTGCGGCACGCCCGTGGTGCTGCCCATCGTCGCCACGTGCCCGGCGTCGCTGGCGCTGGCGGCCGGCAGCGCCGGCGGCGCCGCGCTGTCGGCCACCGACCCGGACGGCATCGTCAACAGTGCCGCCATCACGTCGGCGCCCGTGCCGGGCATCGGCCTGGCCGACTTTATGGCCGCCGGCGCGGCCGGTGGCAACGCCAGCGTCAGCCTGAACGTGGCCGGCACGGTGCCGGTGGGCAGCTATCCGGTGGCCGTCAGCTTCGGCAACGACCAGGGCCAGAGCAGCGCCTGCAGCGTCAGCGTCAACGTGACGGCGCTGGCCGGCGTGACCCACAGCATTCCCCAGATCCAGGGCCCGGGCGCCACCAGCCCCTACGCCGGCACGGTGCAGACCACGGAAGGGGTGGTGACGCTGAAAGTGGGCACGGGCTTCTTCATCCAGGACGAGCACGGCGACGGCGACCCCACGACCTCGGACGGCATCTTCGTCTACACGGGCAGCACCAGCAACAGCGCCCGGCCGGGCGACCTGGTGCGCGTGACGGGCACCGTCTACGAGTACACGCCCGGCGGCGCCAGCCATGCCTACACGGAGCTGAAGGACGTGACGGCCGTCGTCACCCAGAGCAGCGGCCACAGCATCACCCCTGTCAACATCGATCTGCCGAACGGCAACCTGGGCCAGGTGGAAGGCATGCTGGTGCGCTTCGCCCATCCGCTGACGGTGTCGCAGTCCGAATTCCTCGGCACGCGCGGCGAACTGAGCCTGTCGTCGGGCCGGCTGGAAGTGCCCACCAACCACTATCGGCCGCGCACGCCTGAAGCGCAGGCCATGGCGGCGGCCAACGCCCAGAACCTGATCGTGCTCGACGACGGCCTGTTCGTCACCCCGCCCACCATTCCCTACCTCGGCCAGGACGGCACCCTCCGCGCCGGCGACACGGTGGCCGACCTGACGGGCGTGGTGGACTTCGGCGCCATCGGCGGCGGCGGCGCGACCTACAAGCTGCAGCCGACGGTGGCGCCGCAATTTTCGCGCGACAATCCGCGCAGCACGGCGCCGGCCATCGCGCCCGGCAACGTGCGCGTGGCCAGCGCCAACGTGCTCAACTTCTTCACCACCTTCACCAACGGCAGCAATGTGGAAGGGGCGAGCAACCAGGGGTGCTCGCTGGGCGCCAGCGTGTCCAAGGCCAACTGCCGCGGGGCCGACAACATGACCGAGTTCGTGCGCCAGCGCGACAAGATCGTCGGCGAGCTGAAAGCGATCGACGCCGACGTCTACGGCCTGATGGAAATCCAGAACAACGGCGAGTACACGGTCAGCTACCTGGTCAACGCCCTCAACGCGGCCATCGGCGCGCCCACCTATGCCGTCGTGCCCAAGCCGGCCGATACGGGCACGGACGCGATCCGGGTGGCCATGATCTACAAGCCGGCCAAGCTGGCGCTGGTGGGGGGCGCGTTGTCGGACGGCGACAGCATCAACAACCGTCCGCCCATGGCGCAGACCTTCCGCGCCGCCAACGGCGAGCGCTTCTCGCTGGTGGTCAACCACCTCAAGTCCAAGGGCGGCTGCCCCACCGGCACCGGCCCCGACACGGACCGCGGCGACAGCCAGGGTTGCTGGAACGCCACCCGCATCCAGCAGGCCAACCGCCTGGTGGGCACTTTCGTGCCGCAGGTGGTGGCCGCCGCCGGCGACCCGGACGTGCTGCTGATCGGCGACTTCAACGCGCACGGCTTTGAAGACCCCATCAACACCATCACGGCCACCGGCTATGTGAACCAGCTGGAACGCTATGTGCGGCCGAACGGCATGCCGTACTCGTTCATCTACGGCAGCGAGAGCGGTTACCTGGACCATGCGCTGGCCAGCCCGAAAATGCACGGCCAGGTGGCCGGCGCCACGGAATGGCACATCAACGCCGACGAACCGACCGTGATCGATTACAACCTGGACGGCAAGCAGCAAGACCTGTACACGGCCCAGCCTTACCGCGCCTCCGACCACGACCCCGTCGTCATCAGCCTCAACCTGCAGCCGTCGTACGTGGACGTGAGCGCCGCCGTGCGCGCCGTCGGTAGCGGCCTGGTGTACAACCGCGCCACGGGCAAATACGGCAGCACCTTTACCGTCACCAACACGGGCACGACGGCGCTGGACGGCCCGTTCCAGGTCGAGTTCGACGGCTTGCCGGCCGGCGTGACGCTGGTCAATGCCACCGGCTACCACAACGGCGCGCCCTACATCACGGTCGATGCGGCCGCGCTGGCGGCCGGCGCCACCGTGTCGTTCCCGCTCAGCTTCAGCAAGACGGGCAGCGCCAGCATCGGCTATACGGCCAAAGTCTACAGCGGTACTTTTTAAGGAAATCCCATGCAAGCACCTTACGCTCTTTCCGCGCTGCGCCGCGGCGCCCTGGCCCTGGCCCTGACGGCCGCCGCCGGCCTGGCATCGGCCCAATCGATGCATGTCGTGCTCGATACGAGCAGCTTCGGCAGCAGTGGCTGGCTGGACCTGCAGTTCAATCCGGCCAGCGTGCCGGCCGTGTCGGCCAGCGCCCTGGTCGACCACCTGGCTGGCTTTGACGGCGCCATGGCGCCCCAGCTGAACGGCGATGTGCAGGCCCAGGCGGGCGGCGCCTTCCTGTTTGGTAACAGCACGGACTGGAACGACCTGTTCCATGCGGTCCACTTCGGCGGCAAGGTCAGCTTCGACGTCAGCTTCAGCGGCCTGGCCGACCCGTCGCCTGCCGCCATCCCGTCGCTGTTCTCGGTGTCGCTGTACGGCGCCGACGGCATCACCCAGCTGGGCCATCCGGACGCCAACGGCAGCCTGCTGTCGCTGAGCTGGAATCCGGCCGCCAGCGGCGCCGGCCAGGTGGGCGTGACCGTGACCGATGCCGGCGTGGCCGGCGTCAGCCCGGTGCCGGAACCGTCGGCCTGGCTGATGCTGGGCGCCGGCCTGGCGCTGCTGGGCCTGGCCAAGCGCCGCCGCGCCTGACGGGGCGCCGCCCGCGCCGCCCTGGCGGCGTGGCGCAATGGAGACACATGCGGTGCCGCCGGCATCCATGTGTCTTTTTTTTAGGGGGCGGGTAGGGCGCATGGCCGTGCGCGGGCGCTGGATTTATAGCGCGACGCTCTAAATGGCTGCAAGAAATTGTATTAGTCATATCGTCGGGCTTGATGCATAGTTAAATTTTGCACATCATTGCAGCCGGGATGCCGCCATGTCCGCCCACCTCCTCATCGTCGAACCCGATGCCGCTTGCCAGGAATTGCTGGCATTTAACCTGGGCATGGCCGGCTACGGCGTGAGCCGGGCCCGCGACGGCGAAAGCGCGCTGCTGATGATGGAGACGGCCGTGCCGGACCTGCTGCTGCTGGACTGGAGCTTGCCGGGCCAGTCCGGCGTCGCCCTGATCCGCCGCCTGCGGGCCCAGCCGCGCACGCGCGAGCTGCCCATCATCATGCTGACGGCCCGCAGCGCCGAGCAGGACAAGATCCTGGCGCTGGAGACGGGCGCCGACGATTACATCACCAAGCCGTTCAGCCCGCGCGAAATGCTGGCCCGCGTGCACGCGCTGCTGCGCCGGCGCCAGCCGCTGGCCGCACCCGACACGGTGCAGATGGCGGGCCTGCGGCTCGATCCCGGTACGCTGCAGGTGACGGCCGGCGCGCGCCGGCTGGCCCTGGGACGGGTGGAATTCCGGCTGCTCAATTTCCTCATGCACCATCCGGAACGCGTGCACAGCCGGGCCCAGCTGCTCGACCAGGTGTGGGGCCATGCCGCCTACCTGGACGAGCGCACGGTGGATGCCCACGTGGGCCGGCTGCGCAGCGCGTTGCAGCCCAGCGGCCACCAGCGCCACATCGAAACCGTGCGCGGCAGCGGCTACCGCTTCGTCGCCTGGCAGGGCCGGCGCGCGGCCGGTGCGCGCGGCATGGCGGCCTGAGCGTGGAACAGCTGGTCATCCTGAGCAAGCTGGAGCAGGAAGCGCTGCTGCATGCCATCGAGGCGGCGCTGCCCGTGCGCGAGGCGCGCCAGTTCTTCCTGTGGACCCAGGGCCAGATGCAAGCGTTGCTGCCGCACCAGGTCATGGTGTGCCTGCAGTTCGGTCCGCAGGACGAGCTGGTGCATAGCAACTGCCTGCACAGCAGCGTGCTGGACGCGGCCGTGCGCAGCCGGCTGGCCGATCCGGCCGATGGCCTGGCCTTGCGCCTGGCCCGCCATTGCCGCGCCAGCCTGCGTCTGCCGGCCGGCATCGGCGTCGCTGACGAGCTGGCGCCGCCGTCGCTGCGGCCGTTCCAGGGCGAGCTGCAACGGTACGGCATGGACAATGTGCTGCTGCATGGCACGGAGCGGCTGGCCGGCGGCGCCAGCTGTTTTGTCCTGTTCGGCCTGCCCCATGCGGCGCGGGCGCGGCAGGCGTATTTCCTGGAATTGCTGCTGCCGTATCTGCACCTGGCGTGGCTGCGGGTGAGCGCGGCCGGCGCGGCCCAGGCGGACGGCGCGCTGGCCCGGCCCGTCAGCGCGCGTGAGGCGGAGATCCTGTATTGGGTGCGCGAAGGCAAGAGCAACGACGAGATCGGCCAGCTGCTGGGCATCAGCGGCTTGACGGTGAAGAACCACCTGCAGCGGCTGTACCGGTTGCTGGGGGTGTCGAACCGGGCCCACGCCATCGCCCGCTGCGGCGCCCTGCGCCTGTTCGAGCGGCCCCGTCCGGTGCTGGCCAGCGCGGCCTGAGGCGCAAGTCCGGCGCCTGCATCCTCAGCGCCGCGGCCGGGAGGGCAGGGAGACGCCGGCCGTGCCGGCGTCCCTGGTGGGGCGGTCTGCGGATTATTGTCCCGTGTCGGCCGGCGGCCGGTGGCCAAAGGCCGGCGCCAGCGGCAGCGGGTTGTTGGTCTCCACTTCGATCATCGTGGTGGCCGCCACGTTGCCCGCCAGGTCCAGGTACTGCACGCCGCCGTAGTAGCGCTGGCCCGGCGCCAGGCCGGTCCAGCTGACGGCCACCGTGGCCGTGCCGCCCACGTACACCTTGCTGGGACCAATCGCCTTCAGGTTGCCGCCCGTATCGGCGCGCGTCACGATGTCGGACGACAGCGTGAAGTCGGTCGACACGCCGTCGGCGGCCGTGTAGCCGATCACGCAGGCGCGGTAGGCGCCGGCCGGCGGGCTGGACAGGTGGATCGCTTCGTCCGCGCCACTGTGCAGGCTGGTGGCCACCAGCGCGCCGGAGGCGTCGAGCAGCGCCAGGTCCAGGTCGTCGTCGCCGTTGCCGCTGCTGGTGTCGCGGTTGAACAGTTCGAACGTGGACACCACCGTGTCGGACGGGACGGTGAACGGCAACACGCGCACCCCGTCGCCGGCCGCGTTGCAGGCGGCGGCGATCTGTTCCAGCGTATCGACGGAACCGGGCGCGGCCTGGCGCACGTTGAGCAGGCCGCTGCGGCTCACTGGCTTCAGGCCGCCCGTGGCCAGCCCCATGCGGCCGCTGAAGCCGGTGGTGATGCCGATGGCCCGGCTGGCCGTGGCCAGCGTGCTGTAGCTGAAGGCAGGCGCATCGACGGGGTGGCCGCTGCGCACGGTAACGGGGCTGGTGACGACGTGGCTGCCGTCAGTCCAGCGCAGCTTGCCGTATTGCCAGGCGTTGTCGGGCGCGCCGGCGCGCGTGAGCGCCACCGTGAACGGCAGGTTCTGGCCCGGCGCCAGCGTCAGGCTGGCCGGGGTGACGACGGCCGTGTAGCCGGGCACCTCGACGCTGGCCGTGTAGGTGGCCGTGGCCGCACCCACGTTGGTGACGGCGCGCTTGACGACGGTGGTGCCCAGCACATTGTTGACCGTGATGGAGGCCAGGTTGAGGTTGTAGCCGGTCACGGCGCCGCCCGCGCAGTCCGTGCTGAGGCCGGTGCCGCACAGGTATTGCTGGTAGTCGGCCGGGCCCAGGTCGTACACCAGGCCCGGATCGGCCGCGCCGTTCGGGTTGAGGTGGCCGGCGCCCTGGCCCCACGGCAGCGTGCCCTGGGCCATGCCGGTGTTGGCGTCGGGGAAGGTGGGCGTGGCGCTCGTCATCAGGGCCGACTTGACGGCGGCCGGCGACCAGCCCGGATGGCGCTGGCGCAGCAGCGCGGCCACGCCGGCCACGTGCGGGCTGGACATGGACGTGCCCTGGTAGAAGGCCCAGGCCGGCGGCGGCACCAGCGTGCCATTGACGATGTCGGCGCGCTGGGCCATGGTCAGGGCCGGCGTCACGCCGGCCAGGATGTCGACCCCGGGCGCCGTCAGGTCGGGCTTGAGCACGTTGGGGTCGAACAGGTTGGGGCCGCGCGAGGAGAAGTTGGCCATCACGGGCGCCGGCGTGGTGCCGATGGCGATGCGGAAGGTGCCGAGGGCGGCGCTGGCGCCCGGCGTCTGGGCATAGGCCTGGATCTGGGCGCCGTCGGCTGCCGTCACGTGGACGGTGGGCACGGCATGCACTTCGGCCACCAGGCCGGCGCCGTTGTCCACCATCACCATGCCGACCCCGCCGGCCTGCAGCACGGCCAGGCTCTTGTCGACCCGGGCGCTGGTGCCGCGGGTGCAGACGACGATCTTGCCGGACGCCTTGGCCGGGTCGAGCGCCGGGTTGCCGCCGTTGGTGCCGGCGCTGAAGCACAGCTTGACGGCGGTGGGATCGGCGCCCGCCAGGCCCGCGTCCTCGGCCCGCACGATGGGCGTGCCGGCCGGCAGCGCGGTGGTGTTGAGTGAGGCGCCGTCGTAATGGGCGCCGTTGCCCAGCGTGACGGTGGCCTGCATCACGCGGTTGTGGGTGGAGGCGCCCACCGTCGTCAGCCACGGGCTCAGGTGGGCCACCGTGTCGCCCGGGCCGGCGTTGCCGGCCGAGGCGGCCACGAACACGCCGGCGTCGGCCGCGTGCAGGAAGGCTTGTTCGACGGGATCGGCGATGGTGTTGCTGCCGCTGATGGAGTAGTTGATGACCTGCACCCCGTCCAGCACGGCCTGTTCGATGGCGGCCACGCTGTCGCTGGTCCAGCAACTGTTCTGGCCCGCGTCGTCGCCGGGATCGTTGTAGGTCCAGCACACCTTGTACATGGCCAGCCGGGCCCGCGGCGCCATGCCCGACACCTGGCCCATGGGAATGCCGGCCACGTTGGCGGGCACGCCGTGGTTGCCGCCGGCCGTGGACGAGGTGTGGCTGCCGTGGCCGCCCTGGCCGGCGGGATTGCCCAGCGAGTCGCGCGGCGAGCGGAACTCGCTCCAGTGCAAGGTCTTGCCGCTGGCCCGGAAGCCGGCGTCGAAATAGCGCGCGCCGATCAGCTTGTTATTGCAGTTGGCCACCGTGAAACCTTCACCGACCTGGCAGCTGCCGTGCCATCCCGTGGGCGGGCCGTAGACCAGGCTGGCGCCGGGGGCGAAGCTGGGGTGGCCGTCGGCGTCGATGCGGTCGGCGTAGGCCGGGTTGTCCGGCCACACGCCGGTGTCTATCATGCCGATCACCACGTCCTCGCCCGCGTGGCCGGGGCCGCCCAGCTGGTGCCACAGGCCATCGGGCTGGTCCAGCCCCAGGAAGGTGGGGGTGTAGTTGGTCTGCGGGCGGTGCGGCACGTCGGCCGTGATGCGGGCCACGTTGGCGTCGGCCTGCAGGCGGCGCACTTCGTCGTCCGTCAGCAGGGCGGCAAAGCCGTTCAGCACCACCTGGTAGCGGTGCAGCAGGGGAGCGCCGACCACCTGGGATCGCACGGCGTCCTGGTGGCGCAGCAGGTAGCCGGTGTAACGCTGTACGGCGGCGCCATGCAGGTCGAGCCGCTGGCCCGGCGCGGGGCGGGTGGCTGGCAGCCCGGCCATGGTGCCCGTGTAGGAGGCGACGGGTTGCCCGTGCAACTGGACCAGGTAGGGCCGGCGCAGTTCGTCGGCGTGCGCGTCCAGCGCCATGCCAGCCAGCAGCAGCGGTGGCAGCAGTGCCAGCCGGGATAGGCGGGAAAGCCGCAATAGCCGGGATGGCCGGGATGGCCGGGATAATCGGGATGGTCGGGATGTTCGGGATGATCGGGCTAACCGGGATGGCTGGCGGCGGCCGACGGCGGCCATCAGCAGCAAGCCCAGGCCCAGCATGGTCCAGCTGGCCGGTTCCGGCACGGCGGCGGCGGTCACGGCCACGTTGTCGAGCGCGAACTGGCCCTTGCCGTCGGTGAAGCTGACGCAGGTGCCGCCCGCGTCGCAGGACCAGGCCATCAGGTCCAGTTCGACGAAAGGCTGGGCGGCAAAGCCGGGGCTGGCCAGGTAATGCTGGAACTGGAAGCCGCCCGGGCCGGGGCCGTCCAGCGCATATTCCTCGTAGGCATAGCTGCCGTCCGCATAGGCGCCGTAGATGCCCAGCTTGCCTGCCAGGGCGGGGTAGGCCGCACCCGGCACGGCGCCGATGAAGCTGGCGTCGAACGCCTGCAGGCGGAAGGCGGCGCCCGGCTGGTCGGCGGCGATGACCAGCACGCCATCATTCAAGCCCTGGTAATAATGGCCGGGATTGGGCGGGCACATCAGGTTGACGCACACACCGGGATCGCTGCCGTCGGCCACCATGCCCACCAGGTCGCCCGGCAGGGCCAGCGGGTCGATGGTGTAGCCGGTCAGGGTATAGCCGGCTTCGTGCCAGCTCTGGTTCTGCGTGACGGCGCCGATGGGCACGCTGTCGAACGCCAGCACGGCGGCGCCGGCCGCTTGCGCCGCCAGCGCCGCCGCGCCCCAGAGCGCCGCGCGCAGCAGCCGTTGCAAGATCGGTTTCATCGTTTTATCCTCCAGTGTGGCCGGCGGGAAGGGCGGCGCCGTACGGAACGCCGCCAGCCACCTTGCCGCCGGCTGGTTGCCATGAAATGTAGCTATCCGTATAATAATGTGGTGAAAATTTCAATGTTTGTTATTTGTCTTGACTGTGTCGTGTCGTTGAACGTATGCCGGGCGGCATGTCAAATGCCTGTGCGGAAAAGGCGACAATGTTGAAAAATATCAAACAAAAAGCGATGGCTGCGGTAAGCTGCCGGTGGCCGCTTGCATGCTGCCAATTAAAGATTGTCGTAACCTTAAGCCGCGTGGTAGCCTCTGGACTCTGGGCAGGCGCCGGTTGTTGAATTGAGGAGTCGTGTTGATGGATGTAGCAAAGAATCAGGCCGCTACCGGGCTGCGCAAGGCCGGTGGCTTTACCTTGCTGGAACTGCTGGTGGTGATCGTCATCATCGGCTTGCTGGCCGCCTATGTGGGACCGAAGTACTTTGCCCAGCTGGGCAAGTCGGAGGTCACCATCGCCAAGGCCCAGATCGAAGCGTTCGAAAAGTCGCTCGACACCTACCGCCTGGACGTGGGCCGCTACCCGAGCACGGACGAGGGCCTGGCCGCGCTGCTGACCGCGCCCGCCACGGCCGGCGCCAAGTGGAACGGTCCCTACCTGAAGAAGGGCGTGCCGCCCGACCCATGGGGCCACCCCTACCAATACCGTTCGCCCGGCACCAAGGGCGAATTCGAGATCGTCTCGCTGGGCCGTGACGGCCAGCCGGGCGGCTCCGGCGAGGACGCCGACATCAGCTCCCAATAAACCTGTCCGTTCGCGCCGGCCCCCGCCATGCAGTTCGACGTCCGCACCTTGTCGGCCGATATGGTCATTGCCCATCTGCTCATTGATGGCCGCGATGAGGCCGACGCGCGCCGCCAGGTGGAGGCGCGCGGCCTGTTCGTGAGCGCCATCGCTCCCGTGCGCGGCACGCTGCGCACCCGGCGCGGCAAGGGCTTGTCCCTGGTGCTGTTCAGCCAGGAGTTGCTGGCCTTGCTGACGGCGGGCCTGGGCATCGTCGAGGCGCTGGAAGCGTTGCTGGAAAAGGAAGCCAGTCCGGTCACGCGCGGCGTGCTGGAACGGCTGCTGGCCGGCCTGCGCGAAGGCCAGCGCTTTTCCGCCGTGCTGGCCGACCAGCCGGAACTGTTCCCGCCCCTGTACGTGGGCATCGTCAAGGCGGCCGAAGGCACCTCCGACCTGCCGCGCTCCCTATCGCGCTTCATCGACTACCAGCAGCGCATCGACCTGGTGCGCGGCAAGCTGGTGTCGGCCGCCATCTACCCCTGCATTTTGCTGCTGGTGGGCGGCGGCGTGAGCCTGTTCCTGATCGGTTACGTGGTGCCCCGTTTCGCCGAGGTCTACCAGGGCGCCGGCCGCAACCTGCCGTGGCTGTCGCAGCAGATGCTCAACTGGGGCCAGTTCGCGGGCCAGCACACGGCGCTGCTGCTCGGTGGCATTGCCGCCGCGCTGGCCGGCGCCGCGCTGCTGCTGCGGCGCCTGGCCGGCAGCGGCGGCCTGGCCAGCCTGCTGGGGCGCCTGCCCGGTATCGGCGAGCGGGTGCGCATCTACGAGCTGTCGCGCCTGTACCTGACGCTGGGCATGCTGAGCGAAGGGGGCATTACCATCGTCCACGCCATCGAGACGGTGCAGGGCATGGTGTCGCCGTCCGTACGCACCGGCCTGCAGGGCGCGCGGGCCGCCATCGAGGCCGGCCTGCCGCTGTCGACGGCGTTCGAACGTAACGCCCTGACCACGCCGATCTCGCTGCGCATGCTGCGGGTGGGCGAGCGCACCGGCGACATGGGGCCCATGCTGACCCAGTCGGCCGCCTTCTACGACGGTGAGATCAGCCGCTGGATCGACCGCTTCACGCGCGCCTTCGAGCCGCTGCTGATGGCCGCCATCGGCCTGGTGGTGGGTGCCATCGTGGTGCTGCTGTACATGCCCATCTTCGATTTGGCGGGAGACATGTCGTGAGCGCGCTGCACCTGCCGGCCATCGACGCGGCCATGCTCACGCGCGCCCGCGCGCTGGCGCTGCAATCGAAACGCACCCTGGTCGAGGAACTGGAAGCGCTGTCGGGCATGGAGCCGCGGCTGGTGGTGCAGGCACTGGCCCAGCCGTTCGGACTGGAGGTGCTGGAGACGGCCGACATGCTGGCCATGACGCCGGCCTTCGACCTGCTGCCGCTGTCGCAGGCGCTGGCGCGCCACTGCGTGCTGCTGCGCGCGGCCGGCGGCGCCGTGACGGGCGTGATCGACAATCCGTTCGACCTGGACCTGCAGACCTGGCTGGGCACCCAGGCGCGCGCCACGCCCCATGCGCCGCTGGCCGTGCGGCTGGCGCTGCGGGCCGACATCGCGGCCTATCTGTCCAAGCAGGAGGAGTCGGCGCGCGCCACCGACACGCTGCTGCCGGGCGCCAGCGAAGGCCGGCGCGATGGCAAGACGGCCGCCGTGCTGTCGTTCGCCTCCGTCTCGGAAGGGGCCAGCCCCGCCGTGCGGCTGGTCAACTCCACGCTGTACGACGCGCTCAAGGCGGGCGCCTCCGACATCCACCTGGAGAGCACGGCCGGCGGGCTGGCCGTCAAGTACCGGGTGGACGGCGTGCTCGATCACGCCACCTCGGTCAACGGCATCGAAGTGGCCGAGCAGATCATCTCGCGCCTGAAGGTGCTGGCCGAACTCGATATCGCCGAGCGCCGCGTGCCGCAGGACGGCAGCTTCCGGGTCGAGGCGGGCGGACGCGAGATCGACCTGCGCGTCTCCATCATGCCCAGCATCCACGGCGAGGATGCCGTGATCCGTATTCTCGACAAGCGCGCCATGATCGAAGCCTACGGCTCGCTGACGCTGGAGGCGCTGGGCTTCGACGCGCCATCGCTGGCCACGCTGCGGGTGCTGGCGCAGGAAGCCTACGGCATGCTGCTGGTGACGGGCCCCACCGGTTCCGGCAAGACCACCACGCTGTACGCGGCGCTGACGGAAATTCACAACGGGCGCGAAAAGATCATCACCATCGAAGACCCGGTCGAATACCAGCTGCCCGGCATCCTGCAGATTCCCGTCAACGAGAAGAAGGGCCTGACCTTCGCCAAGGGCCTGCGCTCGATCCTGCGCCACGACCCGGACAAGATCATGGTGGGCGAGATCCGCGACCGCGAGACGGCCGAAATCGCCGTGCAGTCGGCGCTGACGGGCCACCTGGTGCTGACCACGGTGCACGCCAATAACGTGTTCGACGTGTTCGGCCGCTTCACCCACATGGGCATCGATCCCTACGCCTTCGTGTCGGCCCTGAACGGCATCTGGGCCCAGCGCCTGGTGCGCATCAACTGCCCGCACTGCGCCGCGCCCTACACGCCGGACGAGCAGGAACTGGCCAGCGTGGGCCTGGGCCGGGCCGACGCGCAGGACTACCGCTTCATGCAGGGCAAGGGTTGCGGCGACTGCCGCGGCACCGGCTACAAGGGCCGCCGTTCGATCGCCGAGATCCTGACCCTGAACGACGAGATCCGCGAGCTGATCGTCGACAAGCGGCCTATCCGCCAGATCAAGCAGGCGGCCCACGCCAACGGCACGCGCAGCCTGCGCCAGGCGGCGCTGGAACTGGTGCGGCGCGGCGGGACCACGCTGGCCGAAATCAAACGGGTGACCCTGCATGCGTAGACTACCGGGACAGGCATTGCGCATCGGCGTGTCGGGCAGCGCCGTCAGCCTGCTGCGCACCAGCCGCTGGCGCGCGGCCGGGCCGGCACTGACGGTGCTGGCCGAACACGCCTTCTCGCCGGCCGGCGAGCATCCGTTCGACGCCATCGGCAACGCGCTGCGCGCGCTGCTGGGCGAGCAGAAGCTGGCCGGCTGGCCGGCCAGCATCGTGCTCGACGACGAGCTCACGCGCCTGTGGCAGGTCACGCCGCCGGCCGGCGCGGCCCGCCTGGCCGACATCGAAGCGGCGGCCGGCCTGCGCTTTCACACCTTGTACGGCGAGCCGCCGGCGGGGTGGCGCATCGCCGCCGACTGGGACGCCAGCCATCCCTTCTTCGCCGCCGCCGTGCCGCGCGCGCTGTTGACGGTGCTGGAACTGGTGGCGCAGGAACATAAACTGGCCATCGTCGCCGTCACGCCCCATTTCGTGGCCGCCTGGAATCGCTGGCAGCGCGCGCTGGCGCCCGGCGCCTGGTTCGGTGCGCTGCACGACGGCTTGCTGACGGTGGCGGCGGTGGAGGGCAAGCGCCTGCGCGCCGTGCGCGCGCTGCCGGTGCCGGCCGGCGCCGACCATTACTGGCTGACCCAGGCCCTGACGCGCGAAGCGCTGCTGCACCAGCTCGACGCGCCGGCCCTGCTGCAGCTGTGCGGTCCCGCGCCGGCCCTGTGGACTGGCCCCGTGAGCAATCCGGCCCACATCCGCTGCAGCGCGCTCGACCTGGCGCAGCGCGCCGGCGAGGCGGCGTGGAGCAGCGCGGCCATGCTGGCCCGTTGCGGGAGCGCCGTATGAGGCCGTTGCGCATCGATTTCGCGCCACGCAGCTGGCGCCGCACCCTGTACCACCTGCATCCGGCCGTGCTGGCGGCGGGCGTGGCGGGGCTGCTGCTGTGCGCCGGCGCGGCGCTTGGCGGCTGGCATGTGGTGGAATTGCGCCGCGCGCGCGAGCAGGCCGTGCGCCAGCTGGAAGAGCGCCAGGCCGCGCAACGCGCCCGGCCGGTGGCCGTGACGGCCGCGCCGATCCCGGAAGCGCAGGCCAGCTTTGTCAACGGCGCCGTGATGCAGCTCAACCTGCCATGGCGCGAGCTGCAGGATGCGGTGGCCGCCGCCACGCCGCCCACGGTGGCGCTGCTGGCGCTGGAGCCCGATCCCCGCAAGCAGGTGCTCAAGCTCACGGCCGAGACGAAAAACAGCGACGACATGATCGCCTATGTCGAGCAGCTCAAGGAGCAGGAATTGTTCGACGGCGTGCTGTTGACCCGTCACGAAATCAATGAGCAGGACAGCAACCATCCGTTGCGCTTCCAGCTCGAAGCACACTGGGTGGCGCGGTGAACGGCGCGCACCTGTCGGCATTGTTGCTGCGCGCGCGCCTGGCGCTGGCGCGCGCCGGCGCGCCCGCGTGCGTGGCGGCGCTGCTGTGCGTGGCCGCTGTGGCCGGGTGGGCCTGGCTGCTGCCGCAGCGGGCCGCGCAGCAGGCGCAGGCGGCGCAACCGTTGCCGGCGCCGGTGGCGCTGGTGAGCGCGCCGCCGCCGCCCACGGCCGACGAGAACCTGGCCGCGTTCTACGACGTGCTGGGCGAGCAGCGTTATGCGGAACAGCAGGTCAAGCTGCTGTTCGGGCTGGCCGCCAAGGCCAACCTGGCGCTCAGCCAGGGCGAATACAAGTCGGCCTACGACAAGGCCAGCCGCGTCCACACTTACCAGATCGTACTGCCGGTGAAGGGGCCGTACGCGGCCATCTGGCAGTTCACGCTGCAGGCCCTGCGCGCCATGCCGTTCGCCGCGCTCGACGAGGTGGGCTTCCGGCGCGACGCCATCGCCGATCCGGCCGTCGAGGCGCGCATCCGCCTGACGCTGTACCTGAAAGATGCGCAGACGGTGGTGCAGCCATGAAGCCTTATCAGATCGCGCTGGCGCTGGCCCTGGTGGGCGCGGCCGGGCTGGCCCTGTTCGGCGACAAGACGCCGTCGTCGGACGTGGCCGAGGCGGTGGTGCGCCCGCGCGCCGGCGCCGTGGCCAACGGCGCGGGCAAGGGTACGGGCAAAGACAACGACAATGGCCGCGCCACCGGCACGGCCATCGGCGCAGGCACTGGCACTGGCACGGCTGGCGGCCTCGCGCCGGCCCGCATGCAACGGGCCGGATCGGGCGCCGCCGCGGCGGGCGCCAGCGGTCCCGCCATCCTGCGCCTGATACCGCGCGCGGAACTGGTGGGCGAGGCGGGCGATGCCCGCTTTGCGGCCGGCGAGGGCGTATTCCTGGGCCAGAACTGGACCCCGCCCGCGCCGCCGCCACCGCCACCGCCGCCGCCACCGCCACCTTCGGCGCCGCCGCTGCCGTTTACCTACATCGGCAAGGCTGCCGCCGACGGCGCGTGGGAAGTCTATCTGAGCCGCGCCGACAAGGTGTACGTGGTGCGCGCCAAGAGCGTGATCGACGGCGTCTACCGGGTGGACGCGATCGCGCCGCCGCTGATGTCCCTGACCTATCTGCCTATGAACCTGGTTCAACAGCTCAACATTGGAGTGCTCGACTGATGCCTAGTCACCCACAGAAGCGCGCCGGCCGGCGCGTGCTGACGCATATGACCCGCACCCTGGCGCTGCCCGCGCTGGCGCTGGCGCTGGGCGGATGCGCCGCGCAACTGGCTTACCGCGACGGCAGCGACCTGATCGCGCACGACCAGGTCGAGGCGGGGCTGCGCAAGTACCAGGAGGCCATGGCGGCCGAACCGGGCAACGCCAAATACCGTGCGGCCTATCTGCAGGCGCGCGACCGGGCCACCGTACGCTATCTGGAGCAGGCCGACAGGGCGCTGGCGGCCGGCCAGTATCCGGCCGCCGAACAGGGCTTCCAGCACGTGCTGGCGCTCGACATGGCCAATGAACGCGGCCGCGCCGGCCTGCGCGCGGTGGACGCGGCGCAGCGCCAGGACAAGCTGCTGGCCAGCGCGCGCGAGCACGCCGGCAAGGGCGAATACGAGCTGGCGGGCCAGCAGCTGAACGCCATCCTGACCGAGACCCCGACCCACGACGCGGCGCGCCAGCTGCTGCGCGAGGTGCAGGCCAAGGCCGCGCCGCCGGCGGCCGAGACGGGGCTGGCCAAGGCCTTCCGCCAGCCGATCTCGATCGAATTCCGCGACGCGCCCCTGAAGCAGGTGTTCGAGGTGATCGCGCGCCGCTCCGGCCTGAACTTCGTGTTCGACAAGGACGTCAAGACGGACCAGAAGGCGTCCATCTTCCTCAAGAACAGCACGGTGGAATCGGCCATCTACTTCCTGCTGATGACCAACCAGCTGGAACGCCAGGTCATGGACGGCAACACCATCCTGATCTATCCGAACGTGGCGGCCAAGCTGAAGGAATACCAGGAGATGGTGGTCAAGACCTTCTACCTGGCCAACGCCGAGGCCAAGCTGGTGGCCAACACGCTGAAAACCATCCTCAAGTCGCGCGACGTGGTGGTGGACGAAAAGCTGAACCTGCTGATCGTGCGCGACACGCCCGAGGCGATCCGCCTGGCCGAACGCCTGGTGGCGCTGCAGGACACGCCGGAAGCGGAAGTGATGCTGGAAGTGGAGATCCTCGAGATCAAGCGCACCCGCCTGATGGAGCTGGGTGTGACCTGGCCGGCCGGCGTCACGCTGACGCCGCTGTCGACCTCGGGCGGCACTGGTCTGACCATCCGCGACCTGAACAACCTGAACCAGCGCACCATCGGCATCGCCGGCGTGGGCGGTTCGCTCAACGCCACCATCAACGCCAGCAAGACGGACGGCGACGCCAACCTGCTGGCCAATCCGCGCATCCGCGTGCGCAACAAGGAAAAGGCCAAGATCGTCATCGGCGACAAGGTGCCCGTCATTACCACCACCATTTCGCCGGGCGCCGGCGGCTTTGCCACGGAGTCGGTCAGCTACGTGGACGTGGGCCTGACGTTGAACGCCGAGCCGACCATCTATCTCAACAACGAGGTGGGCATCCGCGTGCAGCTGGAGGTGAGCAACCTGGTCAACCAGATCCAGACCAAGTCCGGCACCACGGCCTACCAGATCGGCACGCGCCAGGCCTCCACCATGCTGCAATTGAAGGATGGCGAGAACCAGGTGCTGGCGGGGCTGATCAACAGCGAAGAGCGCAGCACGGGCAGCCACGTGCCCGGCATCGGCGACTTGCCGCTGCTGGGCCGCCTGTTCGGCAGCAACCGCGACGACAACCAGAAGACGGAGATCGTGCTGTCGATTACGCCGCACCTGATCCGCAATGTGCAGCGGCCGGAGGCGCAGCTGTCCGAGTTCTCGGCCGGCACGGAGGCCAACTTCCGCCGCCGTCCGGACCTGGCGGCCCGTCCGCCGGCCCAGCTGCCGGCAGCGCCGGGCGCCCGTCCGGCGCTGCCGGCGCCGCCGGCCGGTGGCGCCAGCGCCGCTACGCTGCAGCCGGCGCCGCAGCCGCAGTCCCCGCCGGAAGGCGCGCCCATGGTGTCGCCGCCGCCGTCAGCGGTGCAGCCAGGGCCGTTGCCGCCGTCGGCCGTGCAGCCGGTGCCGGTGGCCGTGCCCGTGGCCGTGCCGACGCCGGAGACGGCGCCCCCGGCCGAAGCGGCGCCCGCGCAGGGACAGTGATGGCATCCATGCGGCCCCTGCGCGCCGGCGGCTTTACGCTGATCGAGCTGCTGGTCACGCTGGCCATCCTTGGCCTGCTGGGCACACTCGTGATCCCGGCCGCCCAGGTGACGGTGCAGCGCCGCCAGGAGCAGGAATTGCGCTACGCGCTGCATGAAATCCGCCAGGCCATCGACGCCTACAAGCAGGCCTACGACGACGGCCGCATCGCCAAGACGCTGGCCTCGAACGGCTATCCGAAGACGCTGGAAGTGCTGGTGGACGGGGTGCCCGACCTGCGCAGCCCCAAGCGCAGCAAGATCTTTTTCCTGCGCCGCTTGCCGCGCGACCCGTTCAACCCGGAGCCGGGCGGCAGCGAATCGCAATCCTGGGGCAAGCGCAGCTACGCCAGCGAGGCCGAGGAGCCGAAGGAGGGCGAGGATGTCTACGACGTCTACAGCACCAGCGAGCGCGTCGGCCTGAACGGCATCCCCTACCGCAAGTGGTGACCTTGATGAAACGACAGCCAGGCGCCCGTGCCGTCGCGGGCTTTACCCTGATCGAATTGCTGGTGGTGCTGGGCATCGTGGCCTTGATGCTGACGCTGGCCGTGCCGCGCTATTTCCCCAGCATCGACAAGTCCAGGGAGATCGTGCTGGCCGATAACCTGCGCAATCTGCGCGGCGTGATCGACCAGTATTACGGCGACACGGGCCGCTACCCCGACTCGCTGGAGCAGCTGGTGGAGAAGAAATACCTGCGCGCGCTGCCGGTAGACCCCATCACGGACAGCACCAGCACCTGGATCGTGCTGCCGCCGGAAGACGGCAGCAAGGGCGGGGTCTACACCATCAAGAGCGGAGCGCCCGGCAATGACCGCAGCGGCAAGCCATACAGCGACTGGTAGGGCGGCCGCGGGACAGGGCGGCTTCACCTACCTGAGTGTGATCGTGCTGGTGGCCATCATCGGCCTGGTCACGGCCACCACGCTCAAGGTGGGCAGCGTGCTGCAGCGCAGCCGGGCCGAGCAGGAGCTGCTGATTATCGGCGCCGCCTTCAGCGACGCCCTGCAAAGCTATGCCAGCGCCACGCCCTCCGGCCAGCCGCCGCAGCCGGCCTCGCTCAAGGACTTGCTGAAGGACCCGCGCTTTCCCGGCACCCGCCGCCACCTGCGCAAGCTGTTCGTCGATCCCATGACGGGCAAGGCCGAATGGGGCCTGGTGCGCCTGGGCGACGCCGACGGCAAGAACGACGGCAAGGGCGGCATCGTGGCCGTCTACAGCCTGTCGGACGCGCGGCCGGTCAAGATAGGCAACTTCCCCGTCCGCTTCCAGTCCTTCGAAGGCAAGGCCCATATTTCGGAATGGAAATTTACGCTGACGGGCAAGCCTGCCTCGGTGGCGCCTGTGGCGCCGCTGCAACCATCGATTTCGCTCAAGCGCGACAATGCGCCGGCGGACGCTCCCGGCGCCATCCCGGCACCGTCCGCCGTGCCGGCCGCCGCCCCGGCGCTGCCCGTCCGCCCGGACAGCGAGGCCACGCCGGCGCTACCGGAACCGGCGCCAGTCCCGGCCGACACGGCGCCGCCAACGGCCGACCATCAATAGCGCTCACGTAGCAAGCGGACAAAATTCACCTATTGTCACAAAAGTAGTGTGCTACGGAAATGTTTTTCTTGTCATGTAAAACGTTATCAAAAAATAATCCAAAATGGAAAATTTACAATGCTAATTAGTGCAAATATGCTACTATTGCGCTCAGCGGTACCCCTTTAACCCACATTGGTTGGCGCAAGCGCAACCAAATTCATTTTTGAAGGATTTCCCTCATGAAATTGAAATTTCTCGTTGCCGGCCTGTTGGCCGCCGCGTCGTTCGCCGCTTCGGCAGCCGATCAATCCGTCGCACTGAACCTGACCGATGTCGTGTCGTTCAAAGCCACCAATCCCGTGCTCGATGGCGGCGACGACCTGATCAGCTTCAGCGGCCTGGCCGCTGGCGTGTACGACATTTCGATCACGCTGAGCTCGCAAGGCGTGACCTGGAACCAGGCCGCCACCAACCTGAACGGTGTGGTTGGCAGCTTCTCCGGCAACAAGCTGCAGTTTGCTGACTTCGAATACAACGGCGCGACCCCGTTCTCGCTGACCCTGGTCGGTACGAAAACGGCCGGCGCCACCAAGTTCGGCTACAGCGGCGACGTGTCGGTGTCGGCTGTCCCTGAGCCAGAAACCTATGGCATGCTGCTGGGCGGCTTGGCACTGATGGGCGTCGTTGCCCGCCGCAAGGCCAAGAAGTCGGCTTAATCTGCCGCGAGTATGAAAAAACCCGCCGCGTGCACCACGTGGCGGGTTTTTTTTCGTCCGTGCCAGCGGGGCCTTGCGCCGGTCAGCGCGTCGTGCGCTTGAAGTCGCGGAAACGGAAGCCCATGGCCAGCAAGGCGCCGAAATAGACGGCGCCGCTGACGGCGATCACAAGGAACAGGGCGCCGGCCCGCAGCAGCACCTGGTGCTGCATGCCCAGCCAGTCGACCAGGCTGGCGCTGTACCAGGCGGCCGCTCCCATGGCGGCGCAGGCCAGCACTACCCGCACGAAGAACCAGCCCCAGCCGGGCAGGGGGCGGTAGATGCCCCGCTTGCGCAAGCCCGTGTACAGGAAGCCGGCATTGACGCAGGCGCCCAGGCCGATCGACAGGGCCAGGCCGGCCACGGCGATGTAGGGCACGAACAGCAGGTTCATCAGCTGGGTCGCCACCAGCACGCCCAGCGCGATCTTGACGGGGGTGCGGATGTCCTGGCGCGCATAGAAGGCCGGCGCCAGCGTCTTGACGAGGATGATGCCGATCAGGCCGGCACTGTAGGCGATCAGCGGCTGGGCCGACATGGCGGCCGCGCGGTCGGTGAATTTTCCGTAGTGAAACAGCGTCGTGATCAACGGTTCGGCCAGGGTGGCCATGCCCACGGCCGCCGGCAGGGCCAGCAGGAACGTCAGGCGCAAGCCCCAGTCGAGCAGGTTGGAGTATTCCTCGGTGTCGCCGTCGGCGTTGGCCTTGGACAGGCTGGGCAGCAAGATGGTGCCCAGCGCCACGCCCAGCATGGCGGTGGGGAATTCCATCAGGCGGTCCGCGTAGGATAGCCAGGAAATGCTGCCCTCGGCCAGCCGGGAGGCGATGCTGGTGTTGATCATCAGGCTGATCTGGGCGGCCGACACGGCGAACACGGCCGGTCCCATCTTCTTCAGCACGCGGCGCACGCCCGGGTCGCCCAGGCCGGCGGCCGGGTTGAGCGACAGCCGCGGCAGCATGCCGATGCGGATCAGGGCCGGGATCTGGATGGCCACCTGCAGCACGCCGCCCACGAATACGGCGATGGCCATGGCATAGATGGGCTGGGCCAGGTGCGACTGCAGGAACAGCGAGGCGGCGATGAACGACAGGTTCAGCAGCACCGGCGTGAAGGCGGGGATCTTGAACACGCGCCAGGTGTTGAGGATGCCCCCGGCCAGCGCCACGAAGGACATGAAGCTAATATAAGGGAACATCAGGCGCGTCATCCAGACGGCCGCGTCGAAGGCGCCCGGCTCGGCGTGCAGGCCGGTGGCGATCAGGTAGACGAACAGGGGCGCGCCGACGATGCCGGCCGCGCTCACCAGCAAGGTGGCCCACACCAGCGTGTTGGCCACGTGGTCGGCCAGGGTCTTGCTCGCTTGCTGGCCGTGCTGGGTCTTGTACTCGGACAGGATGGGCACGAACGCTTGCGAGAAGGCGCCTTCGGCAAACAGGCGCCGCAGCAGGTTGGGGATACGGAAGGCGACGATGAAGGCGTCGGTGTAGGCGCCGGCGCCGAAGGCCCGGGCGAACAGGGTTTCGCGCAACAGGCCGGTGACACGGGAGAGCAGGGTCATGCTGGAGATGCCAGCCAGGGTTTTGAGCAAGTTCATGGGCCGAGATTATAACGGTAGCAACAGTGCCCACACGCACGTGTGGCGAGAATTTCTGGCCCCGTGCGCGCAGTTGGCTCTTGAGACATTGCAATATTCTGAATTTTTGAATTGCTCCGCTTGAAAAACATCGCTATAATCGAAGGCTGTACAGAATTCTGTTACGCAGACACTAATGTTTGGCAGGCAGTAGTTTGACTGACATGGTTCGGCAGCTGCACTGAACGCACCTGTTTGGCAAACAATAATGTTTGCAAACGCACTTTGACCCTGATTTAGGAAATTCCATGGCAAATACCGCACAAGCGCGCAAACGCGCTCGTCAAGCAGTTAAGCAAAACGCACACAACTCGTCCCAGCGTTCGACCTTGCGCACCGCTATCAAAGCAGTCCGTAAGGCGATCCAGGGCGGCGACAAAGCAGCTGCAACTGCTATCTTCCAGGCTTCCGTGTCGACCATCGACAGCATCGCCGACAAGAAGATCATCCACAAAAACAAGGCCGCTCGCCACAAGAGCCGTCTGGCAGCAGCCCTGAAGGCACTGTCCGCTTAATTTCCATTGCTTGCGGCTACGGCCGCGACAGGGAATACAGCAAGAACCCGCCTGACCTTCGGTCAGTGCGGGTTTTGTCGCTTGCGCCGCGTGTGCCGGCGCCGGGGTGGGGCGTGCCAGCGTTGCCTGGGCGATGGACGTAAAAAAAGGCAGGACGCGCCTGCCTTTTTGATATTGCCGGGAAAACTTACTTGGCTGGGGCCGAAGCTTCTGCGGAAGCGGAGGCGGAGGCAGCAGCTTTCTTGGCTTTCTTGGCTTTCTTCTTAGGAGCCGAAGCTTCTGCCGAAGCGGCTGGAGCCGATGCCGAAGCCATAGGAGCGGATGCCGATGCGGATGCCGACGCGGCTGGGGCAGCGGCGAAAGCGGAAGCGGCGAACAGGGATGCAACCAGAGCAGCGATGATTTTAGACATGTCAGTTCCTTTGGCAGTTAAAGAAAACAAGGATTCAAGTGAATCTGCCCCCTTTAACGTGGGCTGGAAATTGTCGGTTGACATGATTTTTCAAAAAAAATGCAAATTGGATGAAAAACTTTTGTTGCGCCGCAGCATTCCGCCTTCATGCGCTGGCCAGCCGCCATTCATTTGCCCAGTTCGGCCGGCGTCACGGCCCGCCATTCGCCCGGCATCAGCGGGTGGCTGGCCAGCGAGATGGCGCCGATGGCGCTGCGCACCAGGCGCAGCGTGGGCAGGCCGACGGCCGCTGTCATGCGCCGCACCTGGCGGTTCTTGCCTTCCTGCAGCGTGATGGCCAGCCAGCTGGTGGGCAGCCCGGCCCGCTGGCGGATGGGCGGGTTGCGCGGCCACAGCCATGCCGGCTCGGCGATGCGCACCGCCTTGCAAGGCTGGGTGGTGAAGTCGCCCAGGTCGATCGGCGCCTGCAGCCGGGCCAGTTGGTCCGCGTCGGGCACCCCGTCCACCTGCACCAGGTAAGTCTTGGGCTGCTTGTGGTCGGGGTGGGCGATGTCGTGCTGCAGCTTGCCGTCGTCGGTCAGCAGCAGCAAGCCTTCGCTGTCGGCGTCGAGCCGGCCGGCCGGGTAGATGTCGGGGATGTGCAGGTAGTCGGCCAGGGTGGGGCGGCCCGGCTGCGGGGAAAACTGGCACAGTACCTGGAACGGCTTGTTGAATAGTATTAAAGACATATTTATCAGTGGATCGATTGTGGTGTAGGCTAGGTAGCCTGGTTTATACGGACGCCGGCACCGGCGCCCAAAAAGCCGTAGCGCCTAGTAAAATACTCGTGCATAATGTGAAACGCCTGTCTTATGTCTTATAGAAGACCTAGGGCGAACGTAGTAAATTGGCAGCAAATTCAGATTGCAGATCATGCCCTGGAAGCGCAAGGACCTTGCCGCTTGCCGAGCGTCCACTTCGGAGAACACGATGTTTCAACATATCAAAGTACCTGCTGACGGCAAACAAATCACCGTCAACGCCGATTTTTCCCTGAATGTACCAGATAACCCTATCGTTCCCTATATCGAGGGTGATGGCACGGGCGTCGATATCAGCCCGGTGATGATCAAAGTGATCGACGCGGCCGTGGCCAAGGCTTACGGCGGCCAGCGCAAGATCAGCTGGATGGAAATCTACGCCGGCGAAAAGTCGACCACCGTGTACGGCCCCGACGTGTGGCTGCCGGAAGAGACGCTGCAAGTGCTGAAGGACTACGTGGTGTCGATCAAGGGTCCGCTGACGACCCCGGTCGGCGGCGGCATCCGTTCGCTCAACGTGGCCCTGCGCCAGCAGCTGGACCTGTACGTCTGCCTGCGCCCGGTGCGCTACTTCACGGGCGTGCCTTCGCCGGTGAAAGAGCCGGAGAAGACCGACATGGTCATCTTCCGCGAAAACTCGGAAGACATCTACGCCGGCATCGAATGGGCCGAAGGGTCGGACAGCGCCAAGAAACTGATCGACTTCCTGGTCAAGGAAATGGGCGTGACCAAGATCCGCTTCCCCGAAACGTCGGGCATCGGCATCAAGCCCGTGTCGCGCCAGGGTACCCAGCGCCTGGTGCGCAAGGCGATCCAGTACGCGATCGACAATGACAAGCCATCGGTGACCATCGTTCACAAAGGCAACATCATGAAATACACGGAAGGCGGTTTCCGCGACTGGGCTTACGAGCTGGCCCAGCAGGAATTCGGCGCCGAGCTGATCGACGGCGGCCCATGGTGCAAGTTCAAGAATCCCAAGACCGGCCGCGAGATCACGATCAAGGATTCCATCGCTGACGCATTCCTGCAACAGATCCTGCTGCGTCCGGCCGAGTACAGCGTGATCGCCACCCTGAACCTGAACGGCGACTACATCTCGGACGCGCTGGCGGCCCAGGTGGGCGGCATCGGCATTGCGCCGGGCGCCAACCTGTCGGACTCGGTGGCCATGTTCGAAGCCACCCACGGCACGGCACCCAAGTACGCGGGCAAGGATTACGTGAACCCCGGTTCGCTGATCCTGTCGGCGGAAATGATGTTGCGCCACATGGGCTGGACCGAGGCGGCCGACCTGGTGATCGACTCGATGCAGAAATCGATCGCTTCCAAGCGCGTTACCTACGACTTCGCCCGCCTGATGGAAGGCGCGACCCAGGTGTCGTGCTCCGGTTTCGGCGACGTGATGATCGAAAACATGTAATCGAGCTGGCCGGCGCCGCCCCGCGCGGCGTCCGCCACGGCCCCGTTCTCGCGAGAGGGCGGGGCTTTTTATTGTCAAAAAATGGGGACGTACCCCTTTTTTCTTTCCCCGTCCGTGACTTGGCAGCAACAGTTGTTGCTTACTCGGGACGAAAAAAAACCCCGCGGAGCGGGGTTTTCGACTTCCGTAGCGGCAGCTTACGCCGACTGGATGTTGGAAGCTTGCTTGCCTTTAGGGCCTTGCGTGACTTCGAACTGAACTTTTTGACCTTCTTTGAGGGTCTTGAAACCGTTCATGTTGATCGCGGAGAAGTGAGCGAACAAATCCTCACCGCCGTCATCTGGAGTGATGAAGCCAAAACCTTTGGAATCATTGAACCACTTAACAGTACCTGTTGCCATAAAAAGAACTTTCAAATAAAAACTGATCACACGAGCCATAAAAGCAAGAAGCTTTCTTGCCCCCTCCTCACGCCTCACTTCTTATCAACGTGTACATTTCTGCACGGAGTCGATAACGCATTGTTAGCGCGTGGATTTTTAAAGTCAAGCGCTTTCGTGGGTGTTTTGCTATTTTTCAGACAATTGGCACAAAAACAACTCTTGATTTTGCCGCCCCGGGCGCCATCTGCGCGGTGTTGAGAAAGCGCGTAAGATGGAAAACAATTGGATATGCGCTGAGAAATGCGCATTGCATCAACCCCGAAAGCATTAGAATATAAGCGTATGGCAACCAAGCATGACACTGAAACCCTGCTGGAGCGGCAAACGCTGAAGCCGCCACCGCTTTACCAGGTGGCGCTGCTCAACGATGACTACACGCCGATGGAATTCGTCGTCGCCATCATCCAGGAGTATTTCAACAAGGACAGGGAAACGGCCACACAGATCATGCTCAGCGTGCATCGCTATGGCAAGGGCGTGTGTGGCGTGTTTTCCAAGGATATAGCCTGTACCAAAGTGGAGTTCGTTTTAACGCATGCGCGCAAGGCAGGCCACCCCCTGCAGTGTGTGATGGAGGAAGTATGATCGCGCAGGAATTAGAAGTAAGTTTGCACATGGCGTTTGTCGAAGCCCGACAGGCACGGCACGAATTCATCACGGTCGAGCATCTGCTGCTGGCGCTGCTGGACAATCCGTCGGCCGCCGAAGTGTTGCGCGCCTGCGCCGTCAACATCGAGGACTTGCGCAAGACGCTGACCAACTTTATCGGCGATAACACGCCCACCGTGCCCGGCACGGGCGAGGTGGACACCCAGCCCACGCTGGGCTTCCAGCGTGTGATCCAGCGCGCCATCATGCACGTGCAGTCCGCTTCCAACGGCAAGAAGGAAGTGACGGGCGCCAACGTGCTGGTGGCCATCTTCGGCGAGAAGGACTCCCATGCCGTCTACTACCTGCACCAGCAGGGCGTGACGCGGCTGGACGTGGTCAATTTCATCTCGCACGGCGTGCGCAAGGACCAGTCGTCGGAAAGCGCCAAGGCGTCCGAAGGCGTGGAGGAGGGCGCCCCGTCCGATGGCCAGCAGAAGGAAAGCCCGCTCGACCAGTTCACCCAGAACCTCAACAAGGCCGCCGCCGAAGGCAAGATCGATCCCCTGATCGGGCGCGAGGACGAAGTCGACCGCGTGATCCAGGTGCTGTGCCGCCGCCGCAAGAACAACCCGCTGCTGGTGGGCGAGGCCGGGGTGGGCAAGACCGCCATCGCCGAAGGCCTGGCCTACCGCATCACCCAGAGCGACGTGCCGGAAATCCTGCAGCACGCCGTCGTCTACTCGCTCGACATGGGCGCGCTGCTGGCCGGCACCAAGTACCGGGGCGACTTCGAGCAACGCCTCAAGGCCGTGCTCAAGCAGCTCAAGGACAATCCGAACGGCATCCTGTTCATCGATGAAATCCACACCATCATCGGTGCCGGTTCCGCCTCCGGCGGCACGCTGGACGCGTCCAACCTGCTCAAGCCGGCGCTGGCCAACGGCCAGCTCAAGTGCATCGGCGCCACCACCTACACCGAGTTCCGCGGCGTGTTCGAGAAGGACCATGCGCTGAGCCGCCGCTTCCAGAAAGTGGACGTGAACGAGCCGACCGTCGAGCAGACGGTGCAGATCCTGCGCGGCCTCAAGTCGCGCTTCGAAGAGCACCACGGCGTCAAGTACTCGTCGTCGGCCCTGTCGACGGCGGCCGAGCTGGCGGCCCGTTTCATCAACGACCGCCACCTGCCCGACAAGGCCATCGACGTGATCGACGAGGCCGGTGCGGCCCAGCGCATCCTGCCCAAGTCCAAGCAGAAGAAGACCATCGGCAAGACCGAGATCGAGGACATCATCGCCAAGATCGCCCGCATCCCGCCGCAGACGGTCAACCAGGACGACCGCAGCAAGCTGCAGACCATCGATCGCGACTTGCGCAACGTCGTGTTCGGCCAGGATCCTGCCATCGAAGCGCTGGCCTCGGCCATCAAGATGGCCCGTGCCGGCCTGGGCAAGACCGACAAGCCGATCGGCTCCTTCCTGTTCTCCGGTCCCACCGGCGTGGGCAAGACGGAAGTGGCCAAGCAGCTGGCCTTCATCCTCGGCATCGAGCTGATCCGCTTCGACATGTCCGAGTACATGGAGCGCCATGCCGTGAGCCGCCTGATCGGCGCGCCGCCCGGCTATGTGGGCTTCGACCAGGGCGGCCTGCTGACGGAGGCGATCACCAAGAAGCCGCACGCCGTGCTGCTGCTGGACGAGATCGAGAAGGCGCACCCGGACATCTTCAACATCCTGCTGCAGGTGATGGACCATGGCACGCTGACCGACAACAACGGACGCAAGGCCGACTTCCGCAACGTGATCATCATCATGACCACCAACGCGGGCGCCGAGAGCTTGCAGAAGGCGTCGATCGGCTTCACCAGCTCCAAGCAGTCGGGCGACGAGATGGCCGACATCAAGCGCATGTTCACGCCGGAGTTCCGCAACCGGATCGACGCCACCATCAGCTTCCGTGCGCTGGACGAGGAAATCATCCTGCGCGTGGTCGACAAGTTCCTGATGCAGCTGGAAGAGCAGCTGCACGAGAAGAAGGTGGAAGCGATCTTCACGGAGAAGCTGCGCAAGTTCCTCTCGAAGAAAGGCTTCGACCCGCTGATGGGCGCGCGCCCCATGGCGCGCCTGATCCAGGACATGATACGCAAGGCGCTGGCCGACGAGCTGCTGTTTGGCCGTCTGGTGACCGGTGGCCGGGTGACGGTGGACCTGGACGAGAAAGACCAGGTCAAGCTGGAGTTCCCGGAATCGGACGCCGCGCCGACGCCGCCGCCGGAGACGGTGGAAGTGGAATAAGCGGCCCGCCGGCCGACAAAAAACCCGCATCGCTTGATGCGGGTTTTTTTATAGGTGCGGAACGTCGTTCAGGCGCCGGACAGGCCGCCGCCGATGGCTTTCAACTGCACTGCCCGCCGGCGTGACACTTCCACCGTGTGCCGGCCGGTCAGCGCGAGGTCCAGCCCGCCGCCGGCGTTGCTCGTCATGCGTTCGATGCAGCCGAGGTTGACGATGTGCTTGCGGCTGGCCCGGAAGAAAAGCTCGGGCGCCAGTCCCTGCTCCAGCTGGTTGAGCGAGCGCAGCATCAACGGTTGCTCGGTGCCGAAATACACGCGCGTGTAGTTGCCTTCCGATTCGAACAGGCGGATGTCCGCCAGGCTGACGAACCAGCAGCGCTCGCCATCCTTGATGAAGAGCTTGCCGGGCCCGCCGCGGCTGCGCGCGGGACGCAGCCCCAGCCGCTGCAGGGCCGCCGCCATCCGCGCCGGCGGGATGGGCTTTTGCAGATAGTCCAGCGCGTTGACCTCGAACGCGCGCAGTGCATAGTGGTCGAAGGCGGTGGTGAAGATGACCTCGGGCGCATGCGCCAGCGCGGCCAGCACGTCGAAGCCGCTGCCGTCGGGCAGTTGCACGTCGAGGAACACCAGATCGGGCTGCAGCGCCATGATCTGCCGCACGGCGTCGGCCGCGTTGACGGCCTCGCCGACGATGTCGATCTCGGGATGGCCCGCCAGCAGGCGGTGCAATTCCGCCCGGGCCAGGCGTTCGTCGTCCACCAGCAGGGCGCGCATCAGGCCGCCTCCGGCAGCGTCAGCGTGGCGCGCACCCAGCCGTGCTGCTCGCTCAGGGTCAGCGCCGCCGCCGCGCCCAGCGCCAGCGCCAGACGCTGGCGCGTGTTGCGCAGGCCCACGCGGGTCGTGTTCTGGCGCGCGACGATGGTGCCCTGGTTGGCGATCTCGATGCGCACGGCGCCACCGTGACGCCGCGCCTCGATGCGGATCTCGCTGCCGCTGGCGCTCGACTCGACGCCGTGCTTGACGGCGTTTTCCACCAGCGTTTGCAGCGCCATGGGCGGAATCGCCACCCGCTCAAGGCCAGGCTCCATGTGCACGCTGACCCGCAGGCGCTCTTCGAAGCGGATCTTTTCTATCGCCAGGTAACAGTGCACGGCGTCCAGTTCGCTGGCCAGCGCCACGGTCTCGGTCTGCTCCGACTGCAAGGCATAGCGCATCAGACTGGCCAACTGGTCGATCATGTGCGCGGCGGCGTTCGGATCCTCGTAGATCAGCGCGCGCACGCTGTTCATGCTGTTGAAGAAGAAGTGCGGATTGACCTGGGCCTGCAAGGCGCGCAATTCGGCGTCCTTGGCCAATACTTCCAGCCGCAGCGTTTCCGCTTCGAAGCGGCTGGCGCGGCGCAATGCCATGGCGGTGGCGTAGCAAACGTTCCAGCCCAGGTGCATGCCGGCCCAGAACAACAGCGCCTGCGGCAGCCAAGCCACCCCGTGGATATCGCCGAACGGGCGGAACACCACAAAGCCCAGGGTCTGGAGGGCCGTGCTGGCGGCGGCCAGTGTCGGCACGGCCGCCGCCATGGCCCGCCACGGCAATTGTCCGGCCGGCCAGCGTCGCTTGATCTGGCGGTGCCACAGGTCCGACAGTAGCCCGCCGGCCCCCGCGCCCCACCAGCACACGGCGATGAAGCGGACGTTGGCGCCGCCGCCCACGCCATAGGACATCAGGAACAGCGGCACGCAACACCAGCCGGCCAATTGCAGGGGCCAATACCAATGGATGCGGGCGAACAAGGGTGTTGTTTTATGCATCAGTTTAATTTTTTAGAAAGTCGTCGATGCGAGCATACATCCAGTCGGGATCGTCGTACATGATGAAATGGCGCGCCGTGTCCGCCAGCGCGATGCGCACGCCCGCCAGCGCCCGGTATTGCTGGCGATAATTCTGTTCGATGGCCTCGCGCGTGGCGTAGTCCCGGTAGGCGATCCAGCTGCCCAGCACCAGCGTGGGCGCCTGGATGCGGCCGATGTCCTGGCGCAGATCGTCCTGCAGCAGCTCGGCCATGGCGTTGGCCACGCTGGCGCGGTCAGAGCGCTGGCCCCAGCCGGCGGCGCGCTCGATGTCGGCCGGTTTGCTGATCATGGTGACCAGTACTTGCCGCTGACGGGCGAGGGCGCTGGCGCCATCCTGCTGCAGCATGCGGCTGCGGGTGCTGTCGGCGATTTCCTTGAGCTGGGCCGGGGTGGCGGAGGGGAGTTGCGCGGCGCCCAGCGCCGGCAGGGCGTCGACGATGACCAGCCGGCCGACTTGTTGCGGATGGTCGGCCGCCAGCTTGAGCGCCAGATAGCCGCCCAGGCTGTGGCCGATGACGAGCGGATGGTCCATGCCGAGCGCACTGATGTAGTCGCTCAGCTGCTGCTCGACGGCCGGCAGCAAGGGGGCATCGACCGGCGGCACCCCGGCGAATCCGGCCAGCGTCAACACGTGGCACTGGTGGTTGCCGCAATAGCGCGCGACCGTGCCGTTCCACACCTCGCCCGAACTGGCCAGGCCGGGGATCAGGATGATGGGCTGGCCGGCGCCGCTCACTTCGACCTGGAACGATGGGTGGCTGGCGGCGCGCACGGGCGCCTGTATCAGCAGCAGCGCGGCGGCACAGGCCAACAACTGGCGCAAGCGTTGAAACGTCATGGCATTCTCCTGGATGGCTGAAAACACCGATGCTAGCGATGCGCCGCCGGTCCGGCCATCGCGCCGGGATGGGTGGTCGCAAACCGGGATGACTGGTCAGAAGGCAGGGTAGGGGGATGCGCGGCGCCGCTTGCGCGATAACCTGGTCAAGTCCCGTATAGCTTGCGCCGTCGGCGGGCATGCAGCGGGAAACCGAACCACCGTCCCGGTAACAACGCCAGTGTGCCGGCGGTGCCCGCGGCGCTGGCCCAATGCGCTGCCGCACAGGCCGGATTCTGAACTTCGATGCCGGCTGTGCGCCAGTGCGGGGATGTTTGATGTCACCGCATAGGGCGGACGGCGAACGCCAGGCGGCGCTAGATGCTGGGGAAAGCGGTCTGGATGTGCAGCGGCGCCCACGCCGGCGCAGGCAGCACCTTGTGACGGTCTGATGCGTTTCAAATACTACGCTTTGAAGCAAACGGCGGCGCCACATTCGATCGTGGCAGACGGCTCCCGCCGCTGTAGCACTCGTTCGACTGATACAGCATGTGCTTGTACGCGGCGCCTTGTGTCTTGTCCCTCCCATGCAGCGCTTCTAGACTGGGGCCTTCTCCACGCTGCGACTGCATACCATGACCGACCTCCTGCCCCTGATGAGCTATTGCTTTGTGATGTCCGCCACGCCCGGGCCGAACAACGTCATGCTGGCCACCACCGGCGCCAATTTCGGCTATCGAAGTGCGCTGCCGGTTATCCTCGGCATCCAGGTCGGCATCTTTGTGCAGACCATGCTCATGTGCGTGGGGCTGGGTAGCGTGTTCGTCGCGTACCCGATGGCGCAGCAGGTGCTGCGGATCGCGGGCGCGCTGTACCTGATGTTGTTGGCCTGGAAGCTTACCGGTGCCTCGGTGGCGGCAGCCAGCGCACCGAAGGCCGTGACGTTTACGGAGGCGGCGCTGTTCCAGGCGCTGAACCCCAAGAGCTGGCTCAAGGCGATCACCATGGCATCGGTCTTCATGCCTTCGCAGGGCAACATGCTCGCCAGCGCGCTGCTGGTGTCCGTGATCGGCACCGTGGTGGGCATGCCGTGCAACGCCATGTGGGCGCTGTTCGGCGTCTCGATCCGCAGCGTGCTGAAAGCGTCCCGCAACCAGCGCATATTCAATCTGGCGATGGGGGCCATCCTGCTGGTCCTCGCCGTGATGTTTTTACGCTAGACTTCCACCATGTTCCCCATCGACCGCTCCTCACCCATCGCCCTGTTCAAGCAGATTGAGACCGCATTGCGCCAGCAGATCGCGCAACGCGTCCTGCCTGGCGGGGCCAAGCTGCCGTCGATCCGCCAGCTCGCCACGCAGCTCGCGGTCAGCACCAACACCGTGGTGGTGGCTTACGACAGGCTGGTGGCCGCAGGCGTCATCGATACGCACGGCACGGCGGGCTTCTTCGTCTGCGCACCCACTGACGCCAACCGCGCCATTCCCGACGAGGTGGCGCTGGAAGCGGGCCAGGAGCAGGAGCCGGTTTGGCTGATCCAGCAAGTGAACGACCAGCGGCCGGGCGTGCTGCTGGCCAGCAGCGGCGCCTTGCCGCCCACCTGGCTGCAGGACGCGCTGCCGGCGGCCGCCGTGCAACGCGGCCTGGCGCGCAGCGCGGCTGGCATGGCCTCGCGCTGTCCGCCGCAAGGGCTGGCCGAACTGCGCGAGCAGATCGCGCTGCTGTTGCGCGGCATCGGCATCGCCGCGGACGCCAGCCACATCCTCACCACGTTCGGCGGCACCCATGCGATCGATCTGATCTGCCGCACGTTTCTACAGCCCGGCGATACGGTGCTGGTGGAAGACCCCGGATACTTCCTGATGTTCGGCCGGCTGCGCCAGGACGGCGTGCGCCTGGTGCCCATCAAGCGCCGTCCCGATGGCCTCGACCTGGACGAACTGGACGCCGCCTGCCGCGCACACCGTCCGCGCCTGCTGTTCGTGCAGACGGCGTTGCACAATCCCACCGGCTGGAGCAGCAGCGCCGCCAACCTGCACAAGGTGCTGATCATGGCGCAGCAGTATGGCTTCCTGATCGCCGAAGACGACGTCCACGGCCATTTCCAGCAGGGCCACGGCGCGCGGCTGGCATCGCTGTCCGGACTGGACGGCGTGATCTACTACTCCAGCCTGTGCAAGGCGCTGAGCCCGGCCCTGCGCATGGGCTACCTGGCCGCGGCGCCCGCCCTGCTCAAGCTGCTGATGCGCACCAAGATCCACGCCATCATGACCTTGCCTGCGCTGAACGAATACGTTCTGCTGGAAGTGCTCAAGGCCGGCAACCTGCGCAAGCACCTGGAGCGGCTGCAACGCAAGATCATGGTGGCGCGCAACGCCAGCACGCAGCAACTGAGCGCGGCCGGCGTGCTGTTCGAGCAGCCCGGCGACGCAGGCATTTTCCTGTGGGGCACCATGCCCGAAGGGCTGGACGTGGACTTGCTGGTGCAGGACGCCTACCGCAACAAAATCCTGTTGATGCGTGGCGCCGCGTTCTCGGCCAACGACACGCCGGACCAGCACATCCGCTTCAACGTCGCCTTCAGCCAGCATCCGCGCGTGAGCGCCTACCTTGAAGAACGCCTGCGCGCGGTGGCTGGCGGGCGCGCAAGCCTGGCCCGCGCCAGCGGCGCCAGATCAACTTCACAGGGTGTCGAAGGCGCGTCGGGGGCAGATTGAGGAGCGCCGGGTTCAGGCGGCGGAATCGAGGTCGCTATCCCACCCTGGAAACATCAGCACGGTCGGATGGCAGCGCAGGGCACGCGCCAACAGCCTGGCGCGCTCTGCGCTCAGCCTGATGCGGTCGCGTTCGATTGCAGAAATGGCGGATGCCGGAATGCCTGTCATTCGCGCCAGCTCCGCCTGCGTCAGCTCCTGCAGCTCCCGCACGATGCGGACGGATTCGCCTATTGTCACATTGACGCGTTGCTTAGCGGGGCGGAAGTTCTTCATGATTGCCTTCGATAGTCGTGTGCGTTCACATGCATCACCTGGATCAAAAACAGGCTCTCCTGCACATGATAGATCACGCGCCATTGAAGGCCAAGCCGGGACGACCGATAGCCTTTCCAGATGCCGGACAATGCTTCATCGTGGAAGCCTTTGATAGAACGTAGCCCACGTGGACCAGATGCTGGCGCGATCTCTTGCCATTTCTGGTAGCGTTTCAGTACTTCAAGCGGCACGGCGGTAACCAATTGCTTTTCAACTCGGTGATGTTCAACGATGTTCCACATGCGTCATTATCGTGACGCAAAAGATCATATGCTTTGTCAGCTGGGCGTAATGCTGAGATGTGTCAAATGTCCCGCTGTCCGTACGCCGACTTTCCCCCACACACTTTGCTTGCTCGGTAAGACTTGAACTTACCCCACGCACAATTACTGAACACGAGATCGTATTTCGTGCGCCGATTCTCCCGTACGCCGATGTGCGAGCAACATGCTATGGCCTGTTTCCTGACAGCTTCGAGTTTTGCGGCTCTGGCCATGGCACTGAAAAGTTCCCATGCAACCTATCCTTTCTCCTGAACTACGCGGAAAACTGCCCATTAATTCCCTTGCGTGTCAAATACATCGGCATAGCGAAGTCGGAAAAGCGTGAAGCCCAAGATCGCCTCGGCGAAGGGCACAAGAAGTTACAGAAGTTACTGGCCGAACAAGGCCGACGGCAAAGCAGACAGACTATTTCTATTGTCCTTTATCGTCCGTCAGAGCTAGATCCTCCGATTTTGAAATTCGCCGATGTCATCGAGACCATCGAAGCCACAATGATTCAGTTCTTCAAGCCGACGCCTCTCAATGTAGAGCGTCTCAATTTTCCGCATGACTCCCCAGCGCTATTCGCGAAGATCAAAGAAATTGGTGTCAACGCTATTCTTACTGAGGTTGCGGCACCCGAGGGAACCGAGCTGTTCTCTGACTCAGTGCCACAGGCCAAAAAACACATTATTCAGGTCTTGCTTTAGCAGCGCCAATCTGCAACAAACCTTTCAGGCAATACGCCCCATGCGATCGCAGCGCAGCGCAGCTCGCGAGGGGGGAGTTACCGTAACATTTGAGAATTCCTTCGCCCTTTCAGTCGCAATGCTAAGAGATTCCTACTCTGGACGGCGTTCTTCCGGTTTGGGGCGGTAGCGGGCCAACTCCGGCTTTGGCTTATCTGCCTGCGTCAGTCAGGTCAGGTCAAGGCCAAGCTACTACAACTTAGCTAGTTTCTCATCCTTCCCCGCCACCTTCGGCGCGCAGCTTGCGCCACAGCGTGGTACGGCTGATGCCCAGGTATTCGGCGGCAGCATCGCGCCGGCCGCTGAAGCGGGCCAGCACGGCCGTCACCGATTCCGCCGGGGCGGGCGGCGCCGGGATGGGGGCAGATGCAGCAAGGGGCATGCCCAACGGCGCGGCCGGGCCAGCACCGGGCGGCGTGGCGTGCGGGGCGGCGCCATGAACCGGCATCAAGGCCGGATATGTAGCCGTCGGAGGAATGGCGCCATCCAGCCCGCCGCCTGTCGCCGCGCGCGGCAGCAGTTCCGGCGCCACGTTCAGCACGAAAGTCGGCGTCAGCGCCTGCAGCGGTTCGGCCGCCAGGAACAGGGCCAACCGCTCCGTCAGGTTGCGCAGTTCGCGCACATTGCCGGGCCAGTCGTAGCGCTGCAGCAGCGGCGCGCAGGCCATGACTTCGGCGTGCAGGTTCGGATGGGGCCGCGCACCCAGCGCCGCCAGCGCGTTCTTGAGCGACCATTCGGCCAGGCCGATCACGTCGTCCTGGCGCGCCCGCAGCGGCGGCAGCGACAGCCGCAGCACGGCCAGCCGGTAGAACAGGTCGGCCCGGAAGCGGCCTTCGCGCACGCGCTGTTCCAGGTCGCAGTGGGTGGCGCTGATGATGCGCACGTTGACGGCGATGGGGCGGGTGCCGCCCACCCGCACCACTTCGCGTTCCTCCAGCACCCGCAGCAGCCGCGTTTGCAGCGTGAGCGGCATCTCGCCTATCTCGTCGAGGAACAGGGTGCCGCGGTTGGCCGCCTCGAACAGGCCCGCATGGCCGCCCCGGCGCGCGCCCGTGAAGGCGCCTTCCTCGTGGCCGAACAGTTCCGACTCCAGCAGCGATTCGGCGATGGCGCCGCAGTTGACGGCCACGAACGGCCGGTTCTGGCCCAGGATGCGCGGGCTTTCGCGGTGGATGGCTTGCGCCACCAGTTCCTTGCCGCAGCCCGTCTCGCCCTGGATCAGCACCGTGGCCGGCGACTTCGCGTACAGCACCACGGACTGGCGCAACGCTTCCATGGCGGGCGAGTCGCCGCGCAGATCGTTCAGGCCATGCTTGGCGCGCAGCGTATCGGCCACCACCACGCGCCGGCTGCGGTTAACTTCGAGCTGGGTCAGGCGCGCCATCTCCAGCGCGTCGTCGAAGGCCTGGCGGATCGAGGCGGCCGAGTAGACGAACACGCCCGTCAGCCCCGCTTCCTCGGCCAGGTCCGTGATCAGGCCGGCGCCGACGATGGCCTGGATGCCGGCCGCCTTCAGTTCATTGATCTGGGCCCGTGCATCCTCCTCGGTGGCGTAGGTGCGCTGCACGATGGAGAAGCCGAAGGTGGCGGCAAATTCGGCCAGCTCCGGCATCGGGTCCTGGTAGGTGATGACGCCAATGCGGTCCGACACCCGGCGCGCCCGCGCCAGCGCCTGCATCACGTCGAAGCCGCTGGCCTTGGCGATCACCACCGGCACCGACAGCCGGCCCTTCAGATAGGCCGCGTTGGAGCCGGCCGCGATGACGGCGTCGCAGCGCTCGGTGGCCATCCGTTCGCGGATGTGGCGCGCCGCTTCGTCGAAGCCCAGGTTGATCGGTTCGATGGTGGCCAGCTCGTCGTATTCCAGCGTGATGTCGCGGAACAGGTCGTACAGGCGCGACACCGACACGGTCCAGATCACGGGCTTGTCGGTGTTGTCCAGGGGCAGGGGAGTGGAATGGCGCATGTTTCAATTGTACGCCACTACGTTTCAATGTTCCACTGCGAAACTTCGATGCAACATCGTTGCAACCTCGTTGCAACATCGGATACTTGCATGCTCAACAATTTTTCCTGCCTGTCATGCGCCAAGTGCTTGATTTTGCTGGGTTTGTCCACCGCCGCGGCGCGCCGGCACGCGCTGGCACGTCCCTTGCAATAAGTGACGCAACGCGCTACCGCGCAACCACCCACACGCACCAACGAAAGGTCTGACATGAGCCAATACTCCGCCGGCGCCGCATTCCGCAAAGCCGTACAAGAAGAATCCCCGCTGCAGGTGGTGGGCGCCATCAATGCCAACCACGCCCTGCTGGCCAAGCGCGCCGGTTTCAAGGCCATCTACCTGTCGGGCGGCGGCGTGGCCGCCGGTTCGCTGGGCTTGCCCGACCTGGGCATCTCGAACCTGGACGACGTGCTGACCGACGTGCGCCGCATCACCGACGTGTGCGACCTGCCGCTGCTGGTCGACGTCGACACCGGCTTCGGCTCGTCCGCCTTCAACGTGGCGCGCACCGTCAAGTCCATGATCAAGTTCGGCGCCGCCGCCATCCACATCGAAGACCAGGTCGGCGCCAAGCGTTGCGGCCACCGTCCGGGCAAGGAGATCGTCTCCAAGCAGGAGATGGTCGACCGCATCAAGGCCGCCGTCGATGCCCGCACCGACGAGAACTTCGTCATCATGGCGCGCACCGATGCGCTGGCCGTGGAAGGCCTGGAATCGGCCCTGGAGCGTGCCATCGCCTGCGTGGAAGCGGGCGCCGACATGATCTTCCCGGAAGCGATCACCGACCTGCCCATGTATTCCCAGTTCGCCAAGGCCGTCAAGGTGCCGGTGCTGGCCAACATCACCGAGTTCGGCGCCACCCCGCTGTACACGGTGGACGAGCTGCGCGGCGCCGACGTGGGCCTGGTGCTGTATCCGCTGTCGGCCTTCCGCGCCATGAACAAGGCGGCCGAAAACGTCTACGGCGCGATCCGCCGCGACGGCACCCAGAAGAACGTGGTCGACACCATGCAGACCCGCATGGAACTGTACGAGCGCATCAACTACCACAGCTTCGAGCAGAAGCTCGACGCGCTGTTCCAGGCGCAGAAGAAGTAATCGCAGGAACAACAGGCAAAGCCTTACACCGCAATCGCAAAATCGCAATCCCAAACATAGAACATCTGGAGAGATCAAATGAGTGCTGAACAAGTCGCCACCTTCAAGCCGAAGAAATCCGTTGCCCTGTCGGGCGTGACCGCCGGCAATACCGCGCTGTGCTCCGTCGGCAAGACCGGCAACGATTTGCACTACCGCGGTTACGACATCCTGGACGTGGCCAACACCTGCCAATTCGAGGAAATCGCCTACCTGCTGGTGCACGGCAAGCTGCCCACCGCCGCCGAACTGAAAGGCTACAAGAGCAAGCTCAAATCGCTGCGCGGCTTGCCGCAGTCGGTCAAGTCGGCGCTCGAAGCGCTGCCGGCATCGGCCCACCCGATGGACGTGATGCGCACCGGCGTGTCCGTGCTGGGCTGCACCCTGCCGGAAAAGGACGACCACAACGTGCCCGGCGCGCGCGACATCGCCGACCGTCTGATGGCATCGTTCGGCTCCATGCTGCTGTACTGGTACCACTTCAGCCATAACGGCAAGCGCATCGAAGTGGAAACGGACGACGACTCGATCGGCGGCCACTTCCTGCACCTGCTGCATGGCGAGAAGCCGTCCGAGTCGTGGGTCAAGGCGATGCACACCTCGCTGATCCTGTACGCCGAGCACGAGTTCAACGCATCCACCTTCACCGGCCGCGTCATCGCCGGCACGGGTTCGGACATCTACTCGGCCATCACCGGCGCCATCGGCGCGCTGCGCGGCCCCAAGCACGGCGGCGCCAACGAATTCGCCTTCGAGATCCAGAAGCGCTACGAGAACGCCGATGAGGCGGAAGCGGACATCCGCAACCGCGTGGCCAACAAGGAAGTGGTGATCGGTTTCGGCCACCCTGTGTACACCATCTCGGACCCGCGCAACGTGGTGATCAAGGAAGTGGCGCACAACCTGTCCAAGGAAGCCGGTTCGACCAAGATGTTCGACATCGCCGAGCGCCTGGAATCGGTCATGTGGGAAGTGAAGAAGATGTTCCCCAACCTGGACTGGTTCTCGGCCGTGTCGTACCATATGATGGGCGTGCCGACGGCCATGTTCACGCCGCTGTTCGTCATCTCGCGTACCTCCGGCTGGGCTGCCCACATCATCGAGCAGCGTATCGACAACAAGATCATCCGTCCGAGCGCCAACTATGTCGGTCCTGACGACCTGCAGTTCGTGCCTATCTCCGACCGCAAGTAATGGAAGCGAACATGAACACTCAATTTCGCAAGAACCTGCCGGGCACCAAGCTCGATTACTTCGACGCGCGTGCCGCCGTCGACGCGATCGAGCCCGGCGCCTACGACAAGCTGCCCTACACTTCGCGCGTGCTGGCGGAGAACCTGGTGCGCCGCTGTGACCCGGCCACGTTGAACGCCTCGCTGTCGCAGCTGATCGAGCGCAAGCGCGACCTCGACTTCCCGTGGTTCCCAGCGCGCGTGGTATGCCACGACATCCTGGGCCAGACCGCGCTGGTGGACCTGGCCGGCCTGCGCGACGCCATCGCCCTGCAAGGCGGCGACCCGGCCCAGGTCAATCCGGTGGTGCCGACCCAGCTGGTGGTGGACCACTCGCTGGCGGTGGAATGCGGCGGTTTCGATCCCGACGCCTTCACCAAGAACCGCGCCATCGAGGACCGCCGCAATGAAGACCGTTTCGACTTCATCAACTGGACCAAGAAGGCGTTCAAGAACGTCGACGTGATCCCGCCCGGTAACGGCATCCTGCACCAGATCAACCTGGAACGCATGTCGCCGGTGGTGCAGGTGAGCGACGGCGTGGCCTATCCGGACACGCTGGTGGGCACCGACTCGCACACCCCGATGGTCGACGCGCTGGGCGTGATCGCCGTCGGCGTGGGCGGCCTGGAAGCGGAAAGCGTGATGCTGGGCCGCGCCTCGTGGATGCGCCTGCCCGACATCATCGGCGTGGAGCTGAGCGGCAAGCCGCAACCCGGCATCACCGCCACCGACACGGTGCTGGCGCTGACCGAATTCCTGCGCAAGGAAAAAGTGGTGTCGTCCTACCTGGAGTTCTACGGCGAAGGCGCGTCCGCGCTGACGCTGGGCGACCGCGCCACCATCGCCAACATGGCGCCTGAATTCGGCGCCACCGCGGCCATGTTCTACATCGACGAGCAGACCATCAAGTACCTCAAGCTGACCGGCCGCGACGACGAACTGGTCAAGCTGGTGGAGCTGTATGCGAAGCAGACCGGCCTGTGGGGCGACACCCTGAAGGCGGCCGAATACGAGCGCGTGCTCAAGTTCGACCTGTCTACCGTGGTGCGCAACATCGCCGGCCCGTCCAACCCGCACAAGCGCGTGCCGACCTCCGAGCTGGCAGCGCGCGGCATCAGCGGCAAGGTGGAGAACGAGCCTGGCCTGATGCCCGACGGCGCCGTCATCATCGCCGCCATCACCAGCTGCACCAACACCAACAACCCGCGCAACATGATCGCCGCCGGCCTGCTGGCCCGCAACGCCAACGCGCGCGGCCTGACCCGCAAGCCATGGGTGAAAAGCTCGCTGGCGCCCGGCTCCAAGGCCGTGACGCTGTACCTGGAAGAAGCGAAGCTGATGGACGACCTGGAAAAGCTGGGCTTTGGTGTCGTGGCCTATGCCTGCACCACCTGCAACGGCATGTCCGGCGCGCTGGACCCGGTGATCCAGAAGGAAGTGGTGGAGCGCGACCTGTACGCCACCGCCGTCCTGTCGGGCAACCGCAACTTCGACGGCCGCATCCACCCCTACGCCAAGCAGGCCTTCCTCGCTTCGCCACCGCTGGTGGTGGCCTACGCCATTGCCGGTACCATCCGCTTCGACATCGAGAAGGATGTGCTGGGCATCGATGCCGACGGCAAGCCGGTCACGTTGAAGGACATCTGGCCGTCCGACGAGGAGATCGACGCGCTGGTCGAATCGAGCGTCAAGCCTGCGCTGTTCAACAAGGTCTACATCCCGATGTTCGCCAAGCAGGCCGACGACGGCATCAAGGTCAGCCCGCTGTACGACTGGCGTCCGCAGACCACCTACATCCGCCGTCCGCCGTACTGGGAAGGCGCGCTGGCAGGCGCGCGCACGCTGACGGGCATGCGTCCGCTGGCGGTGCTGGGCGATAACATCACCACCGACCACCTGTCGCCGTCGAACGCCATCATGCTCGACAGCGCGGCCGGTGAATACCTGGCCAAAATGGGCCTGCCGGAGGAAGACTTCAATTCCTACGCCACCCACCGCGGCGACCACCTGACGGCGCAGCGCGCCACCTTCGCCAATCCGACGCTCAAGAACGAGATGGTGCTGGAAGACGGCAAGGTCAAGGCAGGCTCGCTGGCCCGCATCGAGCCGGAAGGCAAAGTGACGCGCATGTGGGAAGCCATCGAGACCTACATGGAACGCAAGCAGCCGCTGATCGTGGTGGCCGGCGCCGACTATGGCCAGGGTTCTTCGCGCGACTGGGCCGCCAAGGGCGTGCGCCTGGCCGGCGTGGAAGCGATCGTGGCCGAAGGCTTCGAGCGCATCCACCGCACCAACCTGGTGGGCATGGGCGTGCTGCCGCTGGAGTTCCAGCCCGGCGTGAACCGCAACACGCTGCATATCGACGGCACCGAGACCTACGACGTGATTGGCGAGCGCACTCCGCGCGCCACGCTGACGCTGGTGATCAACCGCCGTAACGGCGAGCGGGTGGAAGTGCCTGTGATCTGCCGCCTCGATACGGCCGAAGAGGTTTCGATCTACGAAGCGGGCGGCGTGTTGCAGCGCTTCGCGCAGGACTTCCTGGAATCGTCCAAGGCCGCGTAATGCGCGGCCAGGGCTGATCGTTCGGCACGGCAGGCGGTACGGCGACGTACCGCCTGTCTTTTTTAGGAATACATCATCATGACCCACGTACCACAGATCAAAGTCCCCGCCACCTACATCCGTGGCGGCACCAGCAAGGGCGTGTTCTTCCGCTTGCAAGACCTGCCGGCCGCGGCGCAAGTGCCGGGCGCCGCGCGCGACGCGCTGCTGCTGCGCGTGATCGGCAGCCCCGACCCCTACGGCAAGCAGATTGACGGCATGGGCGGCGCCACCTCGAGCACCAGCAAGACCGTGATCCTGTCCAGGAGCAGCAAGCCCGATCACGACGTGGACTACCTGTTCGGCCAGGTCTCGATCGACAAGGCCTTCGTGGACTGGAGCGGCAACTGCGGCAACCTGTCGGCGGCCGTGGGCGCGTTCGCCATCAGCGGCGGCCTGGTCGACCCGGAGCGCATCCCGCAGGACGGCATGGCCACCGTGCGCGTGTGGCAGGCCAACATAGGCAAGACCATCATCGCCCACGTGCCCATCACGGGCGGCGCGGTGCAGGAGACGGGCGACTTCGAACTGGATGGCGTGACCTTCCCGGCGGCCGAAGTGCAGCTCGAATTCATGGACCCGGCGGCGGACGAAGAGGGCGGCGGCGGTTCCATGTTCCCGACCGGGAACCTGGTCGACGAGCTGGAAGTGCCCGGCGTGGGCACGCTCAAGGCCACCATGATCAATGCCGGCATCCCCACCATTTTCGTCAACGCGGAAGCCGTCGGCTACACCGGCACCGAACTGCAGGAAGCCATCAACGGCGACCCCAAGGCGCTGGCCATGTTCGAAACCATCCGTGCCCACGGCGCGCTGCGCATGGGCTTGATCAAGCACCTGGACGAAGCAGCCAAGCGCCAGCACACGCCCAAGGTAGCCTTTGTGGCCGCGCCCAAGGATTACGTATCGTCCAGCGGCAAGCAGGTCGGCGCCGCCGATGTGGACCTGCTGGTGCGCGCCCTGTCGATGGGCAAGCTGCACCACGCCATGATGGGCACGGCGGCCGTGGCCATCGGCACGGCGGCCGCCATTCCCGGCACGCTGGTGAACCAGGCGGCCGGCGGCGGCGCCCGCAACGCGGTGCGCTTCGGCCACCCGTCGGGCACCCTGCGCGTGGGCGCGGAAGCGAGCCAGGTCGACGGCGAGTGGAGCGTCACCAAGGCCATCATGAGCCGCAGCGCGCGCGTGCTGATGGAAGGCTGGGTGCGGGTGCCGGGCGACTGCTTCTAAGCACCTGCCCGCGCTGCACTGCACAACGGCGCCGCAACCGCGGCGCCGTTTTTTTCGTCCGTGCCTTTCCGTTTTCATCGTGCGCCAGCCATGTGCATTTTGCGTGTCATTCTGCTCATTTACGGCCTGGCCGTAAGCGAACGGTAAGCCAGCGGGTCTAATCTGGACTCAGCCTGAAATAAAGGCATGACAAAAAATGAAGGAGACTATGATGCACGACGATTTGGTTCAAAAGATAAAAGCGGATCCCGGCTACCAGAAGCTGGTGTCGGTCCGTTCCCGCTACGGCTGGACGCTGACCTGGATGATGATGGCGGTGTACTACGGTTTCATCCTGTTGATCGCCTTCGACAAGGAACTGCTGGCTACCCGCATGGGCGCCGGCGTGATGACCTGGGGCATGCCGATCGGTCTGTTCGTGATCGTGTTCACGGTGCTCATCACAGGCATCTACGTGCGTCGCGCCAACGGCGAGTTCGACGAACATACGGCGGCCATCCGCGCACGGGTGCAGTCATGATGACCACGAAACGCATGCTGGCCGCGCTGGCCCTGCTGGGCGTGGCCGGGGCCGCACTGGCCGCCGGCGCCGACCTGGGCCAGGCTGAGAAGCAGCCCACCAACTGGACCGCCATCCTGATGTTCGGCGCCTTCGTCATCTTCACGCTGTTCATCACCAAGTGGGCGGCGGCCAAGACCAAATCGGCCTCCGACTTCTACACGGCCGGCGGCGGCATCACCGGCTTCCAGAACGGCCTGGCCATCGCGGGCGACTACATGTCGGCCGCCTCCTTCCTCGGCATTTCCGCCGCCGTGTTCCTGAACGGCTACGATGGCCTGATCTACGCCATCGGCTTCCTGGTCGGCTGGCCCGTCATCACCTTCCTGATGGCCGAGCGCCTGCGCAACCTGGGCCGCTTCACCTTCGCCGACGTGGCGGCCTATCGCTTCAAGCAAAAGCCGATCCGCATCTTCTCCGCCTCCGGCACGCTGGTGGTGGTGCTGTTCTACCTGATCGCGCAGATGGTGGGCGCGGGCCAGCTGATCAAGCTGCTGTTCGGCCTGGAATACTGGATCGCCGTGGTGCTGGTCGGTACGCTGATGATGGTCTACGTGCTGTTCGGCGGCATGACGGCCACCACCTGGGTGCAGATCATCAAGGCGGTGATGCTGCTGGCAGGCGCCTCGTTCATGGCCTTCGTGGTGCTGGCGCAGTTCAACTTCAGCCCCGAGGCGCTGTTTGCCAAGTCGGTTGAAATTCACGCCAAGAAGGACGCCATCATGGGCCCCGGCACCTTCATCAAGGATCCGATTTCGGCCATCTCGTTCGGCATGGCGCTGATGTTCGGTACCGCCGGCCTGCCGCACATCCTGATGCGCTTCTTCACCGTGCCTAGCGCGAAGGAAGCACGCAAGTCGGTGTTCTGGGCTACCACCTGGATCGCTTACTTCTACATCCTGACCTTCATCATCGGCTTTGGCGCCATCGTCATGGTGTCGACCAACCCCGAGTTCAAGGATGCCGCCGGCAAGCTGTTGGGCGGGAACAACATGGCCGCTATCCACCTGGCCAAGGCCGTGGGCGGTAACGTCTTCCTCGGCTTCATCTCGGCCGTGGCCTTCGCCACCATCCTCGCTGTGGTGGCTGGCCTGACCCTGTCGGGCGCTTCGGCTGTGTCGCATGACCTGTATGCCACCGTCATCAAGAAGGGCCAGGTCACGAGCTGGGAAGAACTGCGCGTCTCGCGTGCCACCACCATCGTGCTCGGTATCATCGCCGTCGCGCTGGGCATCCTGTTCGAGAAGCAGAACATCGCCTTCATGGTGTCGCTGGCCTTCGCCATTGCCGCCTCGGCCAACTTCCCGGTGCTGTTCATGTCCGTGCTGTGGAAGGATTGCACCACCCGCGGCGCCACCATCGGCGGTTTCATGGGCCTGATCACGGCCGTGGGACTGACCGTGCTGTCGAAATCGGTGTGGGTTGACGTGCTCGGTCACAAGGACGCCTGGTTCCCTTACGCTTCGCCCGCCATCTTCTCGATGACGGCCGGCTTCGTGGGCATCTGGCTGTTCTCCATCCTCGACAGGAGCCCACGCGCCCGTATCGACCGCGCCGGCTTCGAAGCCCAGGAAATGCGTTCCGAGACCGGTATCGGCGCCTCGACCGCCGCAGCACACTAAGCAAGGGAGCTTTTCTCCGACAGCCCCGGCCCGCAAGGTCCGGGGCTGTTTTTTTTTGAAAATGGGGACGCAAAAATGGGGACGTACCCCTTTTTTCGAAATGGGGACGTACCCCTTTTTCTTCCTTGGGCGCCGCGTGCGGCTGCGGGCCCGGTGGTTCAGCCGGCGTTGGGCGCCGGCTCACAGCAGATCGACGGCCTGCTTCTCCCGCATCGAGCGCGCCATGGCCAGCCCGACCCGGGTCGCCTCGGTGGCGTCGTGCAGCTTGAGCGACAGCTTGCCCTGGCCCAGCGCCGCGTCCACGAATTCCTGGGCTTCGAGCAGGAAGGCATCGCTGAAGCGGCTGTAGAAGTCCGGCGTGCATTCGTGGCTGATGCCGTTGTGGTCGGCGATTTCCACCCGGTTCAGCTGCGCGCCGCCGCCGATGGTGAGCCGGCCCTTGGTGCCGAACACCTCGGTCAGCGTCTCGTGGCCGTGCGCCATCGTGCGCGAGGCCATGAAGCTGGCCATGCTGCCGTCGGCAAATTCGAGCGTGGCCAGGCCGTTGTCGACATCGCCGAATTCGCGCAGGCCGTGGTGGATCACGGTGGTGCCGGTGGCCGTCACGCGCGCGGGCGCGGGCGAGTCCAGCAGCCAGCGCGCCAGGTCGATGTCATGCACGCTGCAATCGAGGAAGATGCCGCCGCTGCTGGCGGCAAAGCGCACGAAGAAGCCGCCCGGGTCGTTCAGGTCCATGGTCTGTGAGCGCACCAGGTAGGGCTTGCCGATCATGCCGGAGCGGATCTTGCTGGCCGCGTCTCGGTAGCTGGCGTCGAAGCGGCGCACGAAGCCGATCATCACCTTCAGGTGCGGGTGGCGGGCCGCCTCGGCCTCCACCTTCAGGCAGTCTTCCAGGTCCAGCGACAGCGGTTTTTCGCAGAATACATGCTTGCCCGCCTGGAGCGCGGCGATGATCTGCTGCGCGTGCAGCGAAGTGGGGGTGACGAGGAACACGGCGTCCAGGCCGGGATGGGCCAGCAGCGCCGCGTAGTCGGCATAACAGTTGGCCACGCCCAGCGTCTTGCGGGCCCATTCCAGTTCCTGTTCGACGGGGCTGCAGGCCGCCACCAGCTGCGCGTTCGGCACCCGGTGGGCCAGGTTTTCGGCATGCCGCTGGCCCAGCCGCCCCAGTCCGGCGATACCGATTTTCAGTTTTTCCATGGCCGCCTCCTAGAGGTTGACGACGCATTTTTCGCGCCAGGAGGTGGTGGCCGCTTCGGCCAGTTCCAGCGCTTTCAGGCCGTCATGCACCGTGGTGCGCAGCGGCGTGCCGTTGATCATGGCGTCGAAGAAGTGGGCGATTTCGTCGGCGTAGGCGGCGCGGTAGCGTTCGAGGAAGAAGTGCTCCGGCTTGTCCTGGCTGACGTTGAGGGCCGTATGCGCCGTCACCTCCGTCGGCTTGTGGTTGCCTGCCTGGAGCATGCCGGCGCTGCCCAGGATCTCGAAGCGCTGGTCGTAGCCGTAGGCGGCGCGCCGGCTGGCGTTGATCTGGCACAGGCGCCCGCTACGGGTGCGGATGGTGACGACGGCGCTGTCAAGGTCGCCCGCTTCGCCGATGGCCGGATCGATCAGGCAGCTGCCGGTGGCGTACACGCTGGCCGCTTCGTCGTCCAGTATCCAGCGGCAGATGTCGAAGTCGTGGATCAGCATGTCCTTGAAGATGCCGCCCGAAACCTTGATGTAGCTGACGGGCGGGGCGCCCGGATCGCGGCTGGTCACGTTCAGCACTTCGGGCACGCCGATTTCGCCCGCCTGCAGGCGCGCCTTGACGGCGGCGAAGGTGGGATCGTAGCGGCGCTGGAAACCGATCATGCACAGCACGCCGGCCTGGCGGACGGCATCGGCCGCCGCGCGCGCCCGCGCCAGCGTCAGGTCGACCGGCTTTTCGCAGAAGATGGCCTTGCCGGCGGCGGCGGCGCGCACGATCAGGTCCGCATGGGTGTCGGTGCTGGACGCGATCAGCACGGCCTGCACGGCCGGATCGGCCAATGCCGCTTCCACGCTGGAGACGCTCGCGCCATGCAGCTGGGCCAGGGCCTGGGCCGACTCGGCGTGCACGTCCACTACATACTTCAAGCGCACGCCGGATTGGCGCGCCAGATTTGCTGCGTGAATCTTGCCGATGCGACCGGCGCCGAACAGTGCTGCCTCAATCATCATATCCTCCAGGGTCTTGGGTTTCTTCTATGTCCAACTCGAGTTTGTAGGCCAGTGCGATGAACAGTGCCTGGCACAGGCACAGGGTGCTGGTGAGCGAGCGGAAGGCGTACGCACTGCCCTCGGTCACGGTGAGCAGGGCGTCGGCCACGCGCGCCAGCGGCGCCAGCTTGCTGTCGGTGATCACCAGCAGCTTGGCGCGCTGGTGGTGGGCCACGCGGGCGCAATACTGGGTCTCCTGGCCGTACGGCGCGAAGCTGATGGCGATGACCACGTCGCGTTCTCGCACGCTGCGGATCTGCTGGCGGTACATGCCGCCCAGGCCATTGACCAGGTGTACGCGCTTGTTGGTGTTCTGCAGCGCGTAGGCGATGTAGGAAGCGACGGGAAAGGCGCGCCGCACGCCCACTACGTAGATGTTGTCGGCCTTTTGCAGCAGGGCCACGGCCGCCTCGAGCTGCGCGTCGTCCAGGCCTTCGGACAGTTCGCCCAGACCGGTGCGGCTGGCGTCGATGAATTCGCGCGTCATGTCGCCGATATCGAGCTGGTCGTCGCGCGAGGCGATCAGCTTGCGGATGCGCTGCTTGTAATTGGGCGCCGCGTTGGCCTGCTCCGTGTAGGCCTGGCGGAACACGTCCTGCATCTCGCTAAAGCCGGTAAAGCCGAAGCGCTGGGCGAAGCGGACGATGGCCGACGGCTGCACGTCGCAGGCGGCGGCGATGTCGCTGATCTTTTCCAGCATCAGGCTGGCCTTGTGCTGCTCTATGTATTTGGCGATCACTTTCAACTGGCGCGACAGCGATTCGTATTCGTCCGCTATCTGCTCCATCAAACTTTCTACCGAGGCTGGTTCGGCCATGTTGTGCTCCTTGTTCCGATGTGAGGAATTATAGAAGTCTTTCCAAGAAATGGAAACAAATTTCTATTTAAAAAAAAATTGAAAAATAAATTGCAAATGCGATGACGATGTTCTAAGCTTGACATCAATGCGAGCCATAACGCATTGAAGCAGCGACCTAAGGTAGTCCGAAAATCAGTCTGATAAAACGATAACGGAGACGACATCATGCAAGGTTTTAAACGCAGGACGGTATTGCAATGTGCAGCAGCGCTGGCACTGGTGCTGGCGGCGGGCGCCAGCCAGGCGGCCGGTGAAAAATTCGTGCTGGTCAGCCACGCGCCCGACTCGGACTCGTGGTGGAACACCATCAAGAACGCGGTCAAGGACGCCGGTGACGATTTCAACGTGACGGTCGACTACCGCAACCCGCCCAACGGCGACCTGGCCGACATGGCGCGCCTGATCGAGCAGGCGGCCGCCCGCAACTACGACGGCGTGGTGGCCAGCATCGCCGACTACAGCGTGCTGCAAAAGCCGCTCAAGCTGGTGGTGGCCAAGAAAATCCCGCTCATCACGATCAATTCGGGCACCTTGCAGCAGAGCGAACAGCTGGGCGCCCTGATGCACGTGGGCCAGCCCGAATATGAGGCCGGGCAGGGCGCGGGCGCCAAGGCCAAGGCGGCCGGCATCAAATCGTTCGTGTGCGTGAACCACTACGCCACCAATCCTTCCTCGTTCGAACGCTGCCGCGGCTTCGCCGACGCGCTGGGCGTGGACTACAAGGCTGCCACGCTCGATACCAACGGCATCGACCCCGGTGTCATCGAGAGCAAGGTCAGCGCCTACCTGCGCACCAATCCCGGCACCCAGGCCGTGCTGGCGCTGGGCCCCGATTCGGCCGTGCCGGCCATGCGCGCCGTCGAGAAGATGGGCTTGAAGGGCAAGATCTGGTTTGCCACCTTCGACCTGTCGGAAGACATCTCCAAGGGCATCAAGGATGGCAGCATCAAGTTCGCCATCGACCAGCAGCCCTACCTGCAAGGCTACCTGCCGGTGGCCGTGATGGCCATCATGAAGCAGGACAAGATCACCGACCTGGCCAAGGTCAAGGCCAAGCTGATGGCCAATCCCAAGTTCCAGGCGCGGCTGGCCGAATACGGGCTGTCGCCTTCCTACGGCGTGCGCCATATCGGCTCCGGACCGGGTTTTGTGACCCGCGACAATATCGCCAAGGTTGAAAAGTACGCGGGCCAGTATCGCTAAATTCACCGCCGGCGGCGCTGGCCTGAGCTGAGCAGCACAAGACAGCACAAGGGGCGGTCCCAGGGACCGGCCCTTGATCGGGCGGCGGCCGTTGTCCATCCCCATTGCGGACGGCGCGGCCATTTTCGCCGGCAGAGTCAAAAAAGGAAGAAGTCATGAGTGCGGCAAAATCAAGTGCGTCAAGTGCGGGGCCGGTGCTGTTTGCCGGCGCATCCGCGGCAGTTCCCCCCAGTTTTCCGCCGGCCCCACCCGGGCCGGCCACAGGCGCCGACGAGCGCGTGCAGCAAGTCGGCTGGATAGGCCGATTGTTCGGCCGTCCCGAGTTCGCCTCCATTTCCGGCGCCGTGCTGGTGTTTGTCTTCTTCGGCCTGACGGCCGGCGGTTCCGGCATGTTCAACCTCGATGGCGTGATCAACTGGTCGCAGGTGGCCGCCTATCTGGGCGTGATCGCCATCGGCGCCTGCCTGCTGATGATCGCCGGCGAGTTCGACCTGTCGATCGGTTCCATGATCGGCTTTGCCGGCATGATGATCGCCATCCCGTCAGTCTACTTCCACTGGCCGCTGTGGCTGGCCATCTGTTTCGCCTTCGCCGGTTCCATGGCGCTGGGCTGGCTCAACGGCTACCTGGTGATCAAGACCCGGCTGCCGTCGTTCATCGTCACGCTGGCCTTCCTGTTCATCCTGCGCGGGCTGACGCTGGCGCTGTCCATCATGTTCGCCAACCGTACCATCGTCAGCGGCGTGGGCGAGCTGGCCGCGCACGACTGGCTGGCCGGCCTGCTGTTCCAGGGCGACGTGGGCGTGGGCCTGTTCCGCTGGATGGCCAAGGCCGGCTGGATCGCCGTGCTCGATGGCGGCGAACCGCTGGTCAAGGGCATCCCCAAGGTGATCGTGTGGTGGGCGGCGCTGGCGCTGGGCGGCGGGTTCGTGCTGTCCCGTACCCGCTACGGCAACTGGATCTTCGCCGTGGGCGGCGACGCCAACGCGGCCAAGAACGTGGGCGTGCCGGTGCGGCTGGTCAAGACCTCGCTGTTCGTGTTCACCGCCTTCTGCGCCTGCCTGTTCGCCACGCTGCAAGTGTGCGACGTGGGTTCGGCGGCGGCCGACCGCGGCATGCAGAAGGAGTTCGAGGCCATCATCGCGGCCGTCATCGGCGGTTCGCTGCTGACGGGCGGCTACGGCTCGGTGGTCGGCGCCTGCTTCGGCGCGCTGATCTTCGGCGTGGTCCAGATCGGCATCACCTACACCAACATCAATTCGGACTGGTTCCGCGTGTTCCTCGGCGTGATGCTGCTGATCGCGGTGCTGTTCAACCGCTATGTGCGTAGCCGCGTGACGGAGGCGAGGTAAATCATGAGTGAATACATTCTTGCACTGGAAAACGTCAGCAAACGATTCGGCTCGGTGATCGCGCTGCAGAACGTGACCATGCGCCTCAGGCAGGGCGAAGTGCATTGCCTGCTGGGCGATAACGGGGCCGGTAAGTCCACCCTGATCAAGACCCTGGCCGGCGTGCACCAGCCGACCGACGGCCAGTATCTGGTCGATGGCGAGGCGGTCAGTTTCCAGTCGCCGCGCGAAGCGCTGGACGCCGGCGTGGCCACCGTCTACCAGGACCTGGCGCTGGTGCCGCTGCTGTCGGTGGCGCGCAATTTCTTCATGGGCCGCGAGCCGATGAAAAAGCTGTTCGGCGTGCTGCCCGTGATGGACATGGCCTACGCGGCCGAGACGGCGCGCGCCAAGCTGGCCGAGATGGGCATCATGGTGCGTGACCCGCACCAGGCCATCGGCACCATGTCCGGCGGCGAGAAGCAGTGCCTGGCCATTGCACGGGCCATCCATTTCGGGGCGCGGGTGCTGATCCTGGACGAGCCGACAGCGGCGCTGGGCGTGAAGCAGTCGTTCAACGTGCTCAAGCTGATCCACAAGGCGCGCGAGCGGGGCATCTCGGTGATCTTCATCACCCACAATGTGCACCATGCCTACCCGATCGGCGACTCGTTCACCCTGCTCAACCGGGGCAAGTCGCTGGGCACCTACACCAAGCAGACCGTGAGCAAGGACGAACTGCTGGACATGATGGCCGGCGGCGCCGAAATGCAGACACTGATGAGCGAACTCGATGGCGTGACCATTTGATGAAAGGCGCAACCATGAACAACCCCACCCAATTCGCGGCCAACCGCGCGCTCGACCTGATCTGCCTGGGCCGTCTGGCCGTCGACCTGTACGCCCAGCAGATAGGGGCCCGGCTGGAAGACGTGACCAGCTTCGCCAAATACCTGGGCGGGTCCTCGGCCAATATCGCGTTCGGCAGCGCGCGCCTGGGCTTGCGCTCGTCCATGCTGTCGCGCGTCGGCGACGACCACATGGGCCGCTTCCTGACCGAGACGCTGAGCCGGGAAGGCTGCGACATCAGCCACGTCTCGGTCGACCCCGAGCGCCTGACCGCGCTCGTCACCCTGGGCCTGAAGGACCGCGACACCTTCCCCCTGATCTTCTACCGGGAAAATTGCGCCGACATGGCGATCCGCCCCGAGGACGTGGACGAGGCCTACATCGCCTCCAGCCGCGCGCTGCTGATCACCGGCACCCACTTCTCGACGGCGGCCATGCACCAGGTCAGCAGCCTGGCGCTGGCCCAAGCGCGCCGCAACAACGTGCGCACCGTGCTCGATATCGATTACCGCCCCGTGCTGTGGGGCCTGTCGCCGCGGGCCGACGGCGCCACCCGCTTCGTGCCGGACGGCGGCGTGACGGCCCACCTGCAAGCCATCCTGCCCCAGTTCGACCTGGTGGTGGGTACCGAGGAGGAATTCATGATCGCCGGCGGCGGGGCCGACATCGTCGCTTCGCTGGCGGCGGTGCGGCGCGTCACGCCGGCCACGCTGGTGGTCAAGCGCGGCCCGCTGGGCTGCGCCGTGATCGCCGGCGCCATCCCGGCCACGCTGGACGAGGCCTTCAATTACCAGGGCGTGCAGGTGGAAGTGATGAACGTGCTGGGCGCCGGCGACGCCTTCCTGGCCGGCTTCCTCAAGGAGTGGCTGCACGGCGCCGATTACGCGGCCTGCTGCCGCAGCGCCAATGCCTGCGGCGCCCTGGTGGTGGCGCGCCATGCCTGCGCGCCCGCCATGCCCACGCCGGCCGAACTGGACTACTTCCTGGCCAATGCGGCGCAACTGCGCCGCCCCGGCCGCGACGCCACGCTGAACCGCCTGCACCGGGTAACGGCCCCGCGCCCCCGGTGGGACGAGCTGTGCGTGTTCGCCTTCGACCACCGCAACCAGTTCTTCGACATGGCCCAGCAACTGGGCGCGGACGAGCAACGCATCCCCGCGCTGAAAGGCTTGCTGCTGCAGGCGGTGCACGAAACCGGGCAGGCGCTGGGCCTGGACGGACGGGTCGGCGTGCTGATCGACGACCGCTACGGCGAGGACGCGCTCAACGCGGCCACGGGACGCGGCTGGTGGATAGGCCGCCCGGTCGAGCTGCCCGGTTCCAATCCCCTCGTGTTCGACTGGGGCCGTTCGATCGGCTCGCACCTGGTCAGCTGGCCTCGCGAGCACGTGATCAAATGCCTGGTGCAGCTGCACCCGGACGACCAGGTGGAAAACCGGCTGGAGCAGGAAGCCCAGGTCAAGGCCCTGTACGACGCGGCCCAGGTCAGCGGCCACGAACTGCTGCTGGAAGTGATCCCGCCCAAATCCATGCCCAGTGCGCCGGACACGGTGTACCGGGCCGTCAAGCGCCTGTACAACATCGGCGTCTATCCCGAGTGGTGGAAGCTCGAGCACATGGAGCCGGCCCAGTGGCGCGCGATCGACGCGCTGCTGCAGGAGCGCGATCCGTACTGCCGGGGCGTGGTGCTGCTGGGACTGCACGCTTCGATGGACGAACTGGCCGCCAGTTTCGAGGCCTCGCGCGCCAGCGCCACGTGCCGAGGCTTCATGGTCGGCCGCACCATCTTCCACACCCCAAGCAGCCGCTGGCTGGCCGGGGAGATCGACGACGGCCAGCTGATCGCCGAGATCCGCGCCAACTTCGAGTCCCTGATATGCATCTGGCGCCAGACCCGTCCGGCCGTGCTGGGAGAGGCGGCATGAGCGCCGCAGCTGGCCGCACCGTGCGCCTGACCATGGCCCAGGCGCTGGTGCGCTACCTGGCGGCCTTGCGGGTGGCGACGGAGACGGGCACGGAACCCCTGTTCGGCGGCGCCTTCGCCATCTTCGGCCATGGCAATGTGGCCGGGCTGGGCGAGGCCCTGTACCAGCAGCGCGCAACCTTCCCCACCTATCGCGCCCATAACGAACAGGGCATGGCCCATGCCGCCATCGCCTACGCCAAGGCCCATATGCGGCGCCGCATGATGGCCGTGACCACCTCCATCGGCCCCGGCGCCACCAACCTGTTGACGGCGGCCGCACTGGCCCACGTGAACCGGCTGCCGGTGCTGCTGCTGCCGGGTGACGTGTTCGTCTCGCGCGCGCCGGACCCGGTGCTGCAGCAGGTGGAGGATTTCACGGACGGCAGCGTGTCGGCCAACGACGCCTTCAAGCCGCTGTCGCGCTATTTCGACCGCATCGTCTATCCGGAGCAGTTGCTGACGGCGCTGCCGCGCGCGGTGGCCGTGCTGACGGACGCCGCCCAGTGCGGCCCGGTCACGCTGGCCCTGCCGCAGGATGTGCAGACCATGGCCTACGATTATCCGGAGGAGTTCTTCCAGCCGCCGCTGGTGCGCTTTCGCAGCGTCCAGCCGCAGGAGGAGGAACTGGCCGAGGCGGCCGCCTTGCTGGCCGGCGCACGCCAGCCCCTGATCGTGGCCGGCGGCGGCGTGCTGTATGGCCAGGCCGGTGCCGCGCTGCGCGCCTTCGCCGAACGCCACGGCGTCCCCGTGGCCGAGACCCAGGCCGGCAAGAGCGCGCTGCCCTGGGACCATCCCTTGCAGTTGGGCGCGATCGGCGTGACCGGTTCGCCGGCCGCCAACCTGATGGCGGCGCAGGCCGACCTGGTACTGGCCGTCGGCAGCCGCCTGCAGGACTTCACCACCGGTTCGCACACGCTGTTCGCCCAGGCCCAGCTGCTTAGCCTGAACGTGAATGCCTTCGACGGACTGAAACGGCGCGGTCTGAGTCTGCTGGCGGACGCCAGGCTGGGGCTGGAGCAGCTGTCGGCGCGGCTGGGCGACTGGCGTGCGGCCGAGGCCTGGACAGCGCGTGCGCAGTCACAGGCCGACGAGTGGCGCGCCACCGTCGGCGCCATCACCGCGCGGCGCGACGTGGCGCTGCCCTATGACGGCGAAGTGATCGGCGCCGTGCAGCGCTCGGCACCCGATTCGGCCGGCCGCGACATCGTCGTGTGCGCGGCCGGCACCTTGCCGGCGGAACTGCACAAGCTGTGGCGCACTTCCAGCCCCGGCGGCTACCACATGGAGTACGGCTATTCCTGCATGGGTTACGAGATCGCGGGCGGCCTGGGCGTGAAGATGGCCAGGCCGGACGCGGAAGTGGTGGTGATGGTGGGCGACGGCAGCTATCTGATGATGAACTCGGAACTGGCCACCTCCGTCATGCTGGGCAAGAAGCTGGTCGTGGTGGTGCTCGACAATCGGGGCTACGGCTGCATCAACCGCCTGCAGCAGGCCGTGGGCGGTGCGCCGTTCAACAACCTGTTCGACGATTGCCTGCAGGACGGCCCCGGCATGCCGCGCATCGACTTTGCCATGCACGCCCGCTCGCTGGGCGCCATGGCGGAAAACGTCAAGACCATCCCGGAACTGGAAGCGGCGCTGGCGCGGGCACGCGCGGCCGACCGCAGCTACCTGGTGTGCATAGACACCGACCCGTCCCGCACCACCAGCGAAGGCGGCTGCTGGTGGGAGGTGGCGGTGCCGGAAGTGTCGGAACGCGAACAGGTCAGGCAGGCGCGCCAGGCGTATGAACAGGACAAGCAAGCACAAAGGAACCAGCAATGAACCACACTGCCAACAAACCATTTCGCGTCAAGATAGGCATCAATCCGATTTCGTGGATGAACGACGACCTGCCGTCGCTGGGCGGGGAAACGCCGCTGGAGACGGCGCTCAGCGAAGGCGCTGAAATCGGCTACCGCGGCTTCGAGCTCGGGAACAAGTTCCCCAAGGAGCCGGCCGCGCTGGCCGCGGTGCTGGGCAAGTATGGCCTGGAGTGCATATCGGGCTGGTACTCGGGCCGGCTGGCCGATCCAGAGCGCTCGGTCGATCAGGAGATCGAGTCGGTGGCGGCGCATCTGCACCTGCTGGCGGAAAACGGCGCCACCGTGATGGTCTACGGTGAAGTGGCCGACGCCATCCAGGGCCGCCCGCAGCCGCTGTACCAACGGCCGCGCTTTACCAGCATGGCGCAGTGGCAGGCCTATGCCGACAAGATGACCGCTTTCGCCCGCCACACGCTGGCTCACGGCGTGCGCCTGTCCTATCACCATCACATGGGCGCCTACGTCGAATCGCCGGCCGATGTCGACATGCTGATGGCGCTGACGGGCCCGGAACTGGGCCTGCTGTTCGACAGCGGCCACATGACCTTCGGCGGTGGCGATGCGGTGGCCGTGCTGGAAAAGCACATCAAGCGCGTGTCGCACGTGCATTGCAAGGACGTGCGTCCGGCCGTGACGAAGATGGCCCGCAACGGCAACTGGAGCTTCCTGCAGGCGGTGCTCAACGGCGCCTTCAGCGTGCCCGGCGACGGCTGCATCGACTTTGCCGGCGTGCTGCGGCTGCTGTACCGGAACGATTACGAAGGCTGGCTGGTGGTGGAGGCCGAGCAGGACCCAGCCGTGGCGCCCAGCTACCAGTACGCCCAGATGGGCTACCGCCACCTGGAACGGCTGGTGCGTGAGACGGAACTGGCCGGGCGGGAGGCGGCATGAACCTGCTGGTCAAGGGCAAGCGCAGCGGCCAGGAGATCGTGCGGGTGACGCCGGAATCGGCCGGCTGGAAGCACGTGGGCTTTTCCGCCCATCGGCTTGAATGCGGCGAGCAGCTGGAATTCCACAGCGGCGCGCGCGAATACTGCATCGTCGTGCTGTGCGGCGTGGTGACCATCGCCACCGGCGGCCGGGAATGGCAGGACGTGGGCCAGCGCGCCAGCGTGTTCGACGACATGGCGCCCTATGCGCTGTATGTGCCGGGCGGGCAGGGCGTGAGCATTGTCGCCACTGTGGACGCGGAGGTGGCCTTGTGCAGCGCCCCCGCCCGTACCGAACGGCCGGTACGCCTGATCGAACCGGCCAGCATGCAGCGCACGGTGCGCGGCAGCGGCGCCAATACGCGCTATGTGTGCGACATCTTGCCGCAGTCGGAGGAGGCGGACGGCCTGCTGGTGGTGGAGGTGCGCACGCCGGGCGGCCATTCGTCCAGCTATCCGCCCCACAAGCACGACTGCGACGACCTGCCCAGCGAAAGCGCGCTGGAGGAAACCTATTACCACCGCCTCAATCCGTCCCAGGGTTTTGCGTTCCAGCGCGTGTACACGGACGACCGCTCGCTGGACCAGTCCATGGCGGTGGAAAACCACGACGTGGTGATGGTGCCGCGCGGCTATCACCCGGTGGTGGTGCCTTACGGGTACGACTCCTACTATCTGAACGTGATGGCGGGGGACCGGCGGGTCTGGCAGTTCAAGAACGACCCCCAGCACGAATGGATGCTGAAGCCACCCTGATCCAGCACCGCTGACACTCCCGACAACTTACCGGCAATGCCGGCGCCCGGTCGCGGTCTCCCCGCGCCCGCTGGCCCTTTATCGCCTGCGCCTTGCGCCCTAGGTCCTGCGTCCGGCCACCATGGCCGCCGCAGGCAAACAATTCACACGGAAGGATTCGCCATGAACACGCAAACCATACACATCGACCACTACATCGCCGGGCGCCGCCAGGCCTCCGAATCGGGCCGGACCAGCCCCGTCTTCAATCCCGCCACGGGCGCCGTCAGCGCGCAGGTGGCCCTGGCCGACAGGCGCGAACTGGATGCGGCCGTGGCGGCCGCGCAGGCCGCGTTCCCGGCCTGGTCGGCCACCTCGCCGCTGCGGCGGGCGCGCGTCATGTTCAAGTTCAAGGAGCTGATGGAGCAGCACGCCGACCAGCTGGCCGCCATGATCACGGCCGAACACGGCAAGGTCTTCACGGATGCGCGGGGCGAGGTCACGCGCGGCATCGAGGTGGTGGAATTCGCCTGCGGCATACCGCAAATGCTCAAGGGCGAGTACACCGAACAGGTGGGCGGCGGCATCGACGCCTGGACCATGCGCCAGGCACTGGGCGTGTGCGTGGGGATCACGCCCTTCAACTTCCCGGCCATGGTGCCGCTGTGGATGTTCCCGATGGCTATCGCCTGCGGCAATACCTTCGTGCTCAAGCCGTCCGAGCGCGATCCGTCTGCCAGCCTGCTGATGGCGCGCCTGCTGACCGAGGCCGGCCTGCCCGACGGCGTCTTCAACGTGCTGCAGGGCGACAAGGACGCGGTGGAAGGCCTGCTCGACCATCCCGATGTGCGGGCCGTGAGCTTCGTCGGTTCGACCCCGATCGCGCAAGCCATCTACACCCGCGGTTGCGCCGCCGGCAAACGGGTGCAGGCGCTGGGCGGCGCCAAGAATCACATGGTGGTAATGCCAGACGCCGACCTGGCGCAAACGGTGGACGCCCTGATGGGCGCGGCCTACGGCTCGGCCGGCGAGCGCTGCATGGCGATCTCCGTGGTGGTGGCCGTGGGCGAGGTGGGCGACCGGCTGGTCGAGGCGCTGCGTCCGCGCATCCGCGCGCTCAAGGTCACGCAGGGCATGGACCTGGCGGCCGAGATGGGACCGGTGGTGACCCAGGCGCACAAGGACAAGATCGTCGGCTACATCGAGAGCGGTGTGGCGGCCGGCGCCAAGCTGGCCGTCGATGGCCGCGACCTGGTCGTGCCTGGCCACGAGCAGGGCTTCTTCCTGGGCGGCAGCCTGTTCGACCATGTGTCGCCGCAGATGGACATCTATCGCGAAGAGATCTTCGGCCCCGTGCTGTGCATCGTCCGGGTGCCCGATTTCGCGGCTGCGCTGGCGCTGGTGAACAGCCATGAATACGGCAACGGCACGGCCATCTACACCCGCGACGGCGGCACCGCACGCGAGTACACGCAGCGCGTGCAGGTGGGCATGGTGGGCGTAAACGTACCCATTCCGGTGCCCATGGCCTTCCACAGTTTCGGCGGCTGGAAGCGCAGCCTGTTCGGCGACCACCATGCGCACGGTCCGGAATCGGTGCGCTTCTACACCAAGCAGAAGGCGGTGACGCAGCGCTGGCCGGCGGCCACCGCCGGCGGCGCGGAGTTCGCGATGCCGACGATGAAGTAGGGGATGAAGTAGCCAGTGAATGCAGTAGCCAGTGGTGGGCAGCACCACATCATTTTAATAACAACGAGGAGACGTAACACATGGACAAGCGTATTTTGAAGGTACTGCCGCTGGCAATTACCGTGGCGCTGGCCGCCGGCGCGGCCCGCGCCGACGCCGGGCACGATGAGGAAGGCTTCCACGGTTATCTGCGCGCCGGCATGGGCACCAGCTCCAGCCACGGGCCGCAGAACTGCTACAGCCTGGGCGGCAATACGATGAAGTACCGCCTTGGCAACGAGTGCGACGCCTACTTTGAAGGCGGCTACACCAAGGAGTTCGCCAAGACGCCCGACGGTGTGAGCTTCGTCGGCACGCTGTGGGCCAACGAGTGGAACTCCGGCTCCGATTTCGGCGATGCCAAGCTGGGTCTGGCCAAGGCCTACGTGGAGGCGAAGAACATCGACTTCCTCAACGGCGGCGTGGCCTGGATCGGCAAGCGCTACTACTACCGTCCCGACATCCACATGCTGGACCTGCAGTACATCAACCTGAACGGCACCGGCGGCGGCATCGACGGCGTCAAGGCCGGTCCCGGCAAATTCAGCTACGCCATGTTCAAGGACAACGACAGCAACACGGTCGATCCCGCCACGGGCCGGGTCAGCAACACCACGGCCGCGCTGCGGCAGAACCTGATCTACGAGGGCTTGCCCGTCAACCCGGGCGGAGCGCTCGACATCGCCGCCTCCATCATCACGGCCCAGGGCGAGGGCAAGCACAATGGCTGGCAGATCACGGTGCTGCACAAGCAGGACAAGGTGCTGGGCGGCGCCAACACCTTCGGGGTGCAGTATGGCGTGGGGCCGGGCACGGGCATCGGCGTGGGCAACGACCGCATCGGCGCGTCCGGCAGCACGGCGCTGGGCACGGACGTGACGCGCACCCGCGTCTTCAACGACCTGGTGATGCAGCCAACGCCGGAGTTCAGCATGGAGTTCGTGGCCCTGACCCAGCGCGACAAGTCGGACGCGGGCGGTTCGAGCAACTGGACCACGCTGGGCGCGCGCCCCGTGTACGCCCTGTCGGAACACTTCAAGCTGCAGATGGAAGTGGGCGCGCACCGCGTCACCCAGCCCAACGGCGGCGATGCGCTGCGGCTGACGACGGTCACCTTCGCTCCCACCATCACGGCCGGCAAGGGCTACTGGTCGCGTCCGGAATTGCGCGCCTTCGTCACCTATGGCAAGTGGAACGACCCGGCGCGGGCCGCGCTCAACGCCAGCAACAATGCCGGGCCCGCGTTCGGCACCGGCACCAGCGGCACCTCGGCAGGATTGCAGGTGGAGGCCTGGTTCTGACCAGGCGAGGGAGGCGAGGGCGCGATGGTGTCCCCGGTTGTATCGTTTAAGGCACAGGCGCAGTCCCCGCTGTGATTACTCCGTCAGCCCCGGCCCGCAAGGCCCGGGGCTGTTTTTCTTATAACTACCCCATGCGGGCAGGCGACGAATAGAGGAGGGCGTCGGCTTGCCATATAGCAAATGCCTGCATTGTGGTTTATGATCTGGGCATGACGCTGCCGGCGCGAAGGCAGCGTTTTTTACATGGGGCCCCGGTATACATGAACCGCGATTCGACCAACCCTGACTTCGTAGCCGATGCCTTGCAGCTGATCGGCGTGCCGGCCTGCGCCTGCAACGAGGCGGGCGTGGTGCTGGCGGCGAACGAAGAATTGCAGGCCCTGCTGGGGCGCGATCCCGGCGGCGCGCCGGTGGCCGAACTGTTCGCGCGCCATGTGCGGGCCGACAGCGGCGCCCAGCTCGACGCGGCCCTGGGCGCGGCGGGCGGCCGCCAGTGGGACAGTTGCCTGAGCTGCGCCGGCGGCCAGTACATCGCCGTACGGGCCTGGGCCAAGCCGCTGCCGCCCGGCGCCGGCGGCGCCACCATCGTGTTCCAGGACGTGAGCGCCGTGCAGCGCGACCACAAGGCGCTGCGCAAGACGCTGCTCGAACAGCAGGCCATCCTCGACAACGCGGCCGTCGGCATCCTGTTCAGCAAGGCCAGCGTGATCCAGGAATGCAATATCCGCTGCGCCGACATGCTGGGCTACGCCCGTCACGAGCTGGAAGGGATGGGTACGCTGGCGGTCCATGCGTCCGAGCAGGCCCACTTGGGCCTGGGACGTGAAGCGGGGCCGCCGTTGCGGCGCGGCGAGTCCTTCATGACGGAAATGCAGCTGCGCCGCAAGGACGGCAGCCTGTTCTGGGCCCGATTGTTCGGGCGCGCCGTCGATCCCTACGACACGGACGACGGCACGGTCTGGATCATCGAGGACATCGACGAGCACCGCAGCGACGAGGAAAAACTGCGCCGCGCGCTGCTCGAGATGCAGGCGATCATGGACAGCGCACCGCTGGCCATCGGCTTCCAGCGCGACGACCGCGTGCTGCGCTACAACCAGCGCTTCGGCGAATTCTTCGGCTTCGAGGGCGAGAGCGGCGTAGGCCGGCCCACGTCGGAACTGTATCCCTCGCCTGAGGCGTTCGAGGCGGTCGTGAAGAAGGCCCGTCCGCTGCTGGCGCGCGGCAAACCGTTCCAGGCCGAGATGGAAATGCGGCGCCAGGACGGTTCCACCTTCTGGGCCCACGCCTTCGGCTACGTGATCAATCCGGGCCGCACCCAGCAGGACTCGATCTGGATCTTCGACGACCGCAGCGCCCAGAAGAAGGCCGAGGAGGACACCAGGCAGCTGCTGCTGGAGCAGAAGGCGATCCTGGACAATGCCTCGGTCGGCATCCTGTTCTCCAGGGCCCAGCACATGCTCAGCTGTAATCCGCGCTTGGCCGAGATGTTCGGCTACGCGCGCGAGGAGCTGACAGGGCGCCCCGCGGCCACCGTGTTCCCTTCGCAGCAAGCATACGAGCGCTTCGGCCAGGAGGCTGGGCCGCTGCTGGGCGCCGGCCTGCCGTTCGAGCGCGACGAATACCAGTTCCGGCGCAAGGATGGCACGCTGTTCTGGTGCCGGGTGCGCGCCAAGGCGGTCGATGCGGAGCACAGCGACGGCGGCACGATCTGGATCCTGGAGGATGTGAGCGAGAGCCGCGAGACCAAGATGGAGATCGAGGCCATCATGACCAACGCCTCGATGAGCATCCTGTTCACCAAGAACCGCGCCCTCACGCGCTACAACCGGGGCTTTGCCGACATGTTCGGCTACCACGGCGACGAAGCCCTGGGCTTGCCGGGCCGGGCCCTCTATCCGTCGCAGCAGGCCTACGACCAGCTGGGCGCGGCCGCCTCGCCGCTGCTGTCGGTGGGCAAGCCGTTCCAGACCGAAGTGGAGATGCAGCGCAAGGACGGCAGCCTGCTGTGGGCGCAGCTGATCGGCTACGTGGTCAATCCGGCCGAGCCCAGCCAGGGCACGATCTGGATCATCGAAGACCGCAGCGAGCAGCGCCAGGCCGAGGAATCGCTGCGCAACGCGCTGCTGGAAAACCAGGCCATCCTCGACAGCGCCGTGCTGGGCATCTCCGTCGTCGAGCATGGCCACAACCTGCGCTGCAACAGCAAGATGGAAGAGCTGTTCGGCTACCCGCCGGGCGGCATGAACGGGCTGTCGGTGCAAGCGTTCTATGCCGACAAGGCGGCCTGGCAGCGGGCCCGGGCCGAGACGATCGACGATTTCCAGGCCGGGCGCGTCAACATGTCCGAATACCAGCTGGTGCGCCAGGATGGCAGCACGTTCTGGGCCCGGCTGTCGGGCCGGCCGTTCGATCTGAACAACCCGCGCGGGCGCTCCGTGTGGCTGGTAGACGACATCACGGCCCGGCGCGAGGCGGCCGAAGCGGTGAGCCGCGCGCGCGACGAGCTCGAAGTGCGGGTGCTGGAACGCACGGCAGAGCTGGCCGGCGCCAACGCCCTGCTGCAAGGCGAGATCGTCGAGCGGCGCCAGGCCGAGGCGCGCGTGCACCACATGGCCTACCACGACAGCCTGACGGGCCTGCCCAACCGCGCCCTGCTGGCCGACCGGCTGGACCGGGCCATGCTGGCGGCCCAGCGCTCCGAGCGCAAGCTGGCCGTCATGTTCATCGACCTGGACCGCTTCAAGACCATCAACGACTCGCTCGGCCACATGACGGGCGACCAGCTGCTCAAGGAAGTGGCCGGCCGGCTGTGCCGCGCCGTGCGCGCCAGCGACACCGTGGCCCGGCTGGGCGGCGACGAATTCGTGGTGCTGGTGCCGGGCATCCGCAACATCGACGAATCGGTGCACGTGGCCGAGAAGATCATCGAGGCGCTGTCGGCCGCCTTCCCGCTGGAAGGGCGCAACCTGCACATCACGCCCTCGATCGGCATCTGCGTCTATCCGGACGATGGCGGCGACGTCGAGACGCTGATGCGCCACGCCGACGCGGCCATGTACCACGCCAAGGCCAGCGGCCGTAACAATTACCAGTTCTTCACCCAGACCATGAACCTGGCGGCGGCCCGCCACTTCGAGCTCGAAAGCAGCCTGCGCGACGCGCTGGCGCAGGACCAGTTCGAGCTGCACTACCAGCCCATCATGGACATCGGCACGCGCCGCCTGCATGCGATGGAGGTGCTGTTGCGCTGGCGCCGCGCGGATGGCGAGCTGGTGATGCCGGACCACTTCATCCCCATCATCGAGGAGAACGGCCTGATCGTGCCGATCGGCGAATGGGTGATACGCACGGCCTGCCGGCAAAGCATGGAGTGGCAGCGCCAGGGCTTGCTGCCGGTGCCGCTGGCCGTCAACCTGTCACCGCGCCAGTTCATGCACCGCGGCCTGATCGAATCGATACGCGCCATCCTGGACGAGACGGGCATCGAGCCCGGCCTGCTCGAATTCGAGATCACGGAAACGGCGCTGATGCAGCATGGCGAACAGACGCTCGACATCCTGGGCCAGATCAACGCCATGGGCATCCGGCTCTCGATCGACGATTTCGGCACCGGCTATTCCAGCCTGGCCTATCTCAAGCGCTTCCCCGTCAAGAAGATCAAGATCGACCGCGCCTTCATCAAGGACCTGGAGCAGAGCGCCGAGGACAACGCCATCGTGGACGCCATCATCGCCCTGTCGCACAGCCTGCAGCTGTCGGTGGTGGCGGAAGGGGTGGAGACGGAAGGGCAGTACACGCTGCTGCAGCGCAGCGGCTGCCAGTATGCCCAGGGTTATCTGTTCTCGCAGCCGGTGCCCCATACGCGGGCCCAGCTGCTGCTGCCGCACGCCTGAGCGCGCGGCGGTCACCCGGACGTTCAGGCGATGGTGGCGATCACGGGCGCGTGGTCGGACGGTTGTTCCCACTTGCGCGGCTCGCGGTCGATCACGCAGGCGCTGCAGCGCGCCGTCAGGGCCGGCGACAGCAGGATGTGGTCGATGCGCAGGCCCTTGTTGAGGCGGAAGCCCAGCTGGCGGTAATCCCACCAGCTGAACGACTTGTCGGCCTGCTCGAACAGGCGGAACGCATCCTTGAGGCCCAGGTCGTTCAGGCGCAGCAGCGCGGCCCGTTCCCGGTCCGACACCAGCACCTGGCCGGCCCAGGCCACCGGGTCGTGCACGTCGCGGTCTTCCGGGGCGATGTTGTAGTCGCCCATCACGGCCAGTTGCGGATGCTGCTGCGCTTCCTCGCGCAGCCAGTCGTGGAACGCTTCCAGCCAGCCCAGCTTGTAGCCGTACTTGTCCGAGTCCACGCTCTGGCCGTTGGGGACGTAGGCGCACACGACGCGCACGCCATCGATGGTGGCGGCCAGGATGCGCTGCTGGACATCGTCGTAGCGCGGATTGTTCTTGACCACGTCCGTGATCGGCAGGCGCGACAGGATGGCCACGCCGTTGTAAGTCTTCTGGCCCGAGTACACCACCTGATAGCCGGCCGCCTCGATGGCGACGGCGGGGAACTTGTCGTCCGTCAGCTTGGTCTCCTGCAGGCACAGCACGTCGACGGGGTTGGCTTCCAGCCATTTCAGCACGTGGGGCAGGCGGACGTTGAGCGAGTTCACATTCCAGGTGGCTAGCTTCATGGTATCGGGGTTTCCTTGCAAGTTCATTGGGGGCGTAAGGCCCGGCGTGGGCGCATCTTACCGCAAGCGGGGACGGCGCGCTGTAGCTGCGACGGTCGTGGCCGCTGGCGCACGGCGGTGCGCAGGCGTGTGGCACGGAACGGGCAGGTGTGGGATGATATTTATCAACAAATTGCACAACTGTCGTGTTTTACAAAAAAACATCAAAAACCTTTGTATTTGGAGCCTCCGAGGTTCTAGAATGTTGCAAAATCGGGCGATAGCAAAAATAATTGCCGATAATGCTTCACTGTTATCAAAATAGTACTAGAATCTATTAACAGTGCGGCCAAACAGCAATATACTGAGACCACCAGCGTTAAAAACTTTTGTTTCCATGTGGCAATCAAAACTGTTGCAAAATAGCGTACACTCTATGTTGTGGTACGTTAATAAATGGTACTATTTGGAAATATTTGTCGTTTAACAGTGAACTATGCGCGAAGCATTTGTAAAGGAAAAAAATGCGTACTGCATTTGAAGCATGGGCGCAGCGCGATGGCCATATTGTCCGCCGGCGCGAAGACAAGCCAGACGAGTATCTGGTATTCGAAACCCAACGTCGCTGGGTCATCTGGCAGGCGGCGCTCGAGCACGGCAAAACGCCGGGCGGGCGCAAGACGGCTGCGCAAAAGGCAGCCGCCGGCGAGAAGGCGGTGGTCAACGCCCGCTCCGCCGTGCAGCGGGCCCCGTCCATCAATTCGGACGAGGCCACGGTGCGCACCCAGGTGCTCAACGAGGTGCTCGATGCGTTCTCCACCCTCGGTGGCGAGCGCGGCATGGAGGACATCCTCAAGGTAATCCAGAGCCTGAAGCAGAAACAGCAGCAGAGAGAAGTGGCCGAGGAGCGTGTGGCCGTCAAGAAGCACGACTGACGGCCATGCGCTTCCGCCATTACAAAGGGGGCGTCTACGAGCTCGTTAGCGAGGCGACCCTGGAATCGGACCTGACGCCCATGATCGTCTATCGTGCGGCCGACGGTTCGGTGTGGGTACGGCCCAAGGACGTGTTCTTTCAGCTCATCGAAGTGGACGGCGTCATGGTGCAGCGCTTTGCGCCCATTAACTGAGCGCATGGGCCGCTACGCCCGGCCGCTGGCCCTGGCCCTGGCCCTGCTGTGCGGGGCCTGCGCCGCTGCCCGGGCCGAAAACATCGGTTCGGTCGACACGGCCTTCCAGCTGCTGGGGCCGGATCACAAGGTGGTGGTCGAAGTGTTCGACGACCCCCGCGTGAACGGCGTCAGCTGCTATCTGTCGCGCGCCAGGACGGGCGGCTTCAAGGGCGCCATCGGCCTGGCCGAAGACAAGGCCGAATCGTCCGTCGCCTGCCGCCAGGTGGGCGAGCTCCGTTTCAACGGCGTGCTGCCGCAGCAGGAGGAAGTGTTCTCCGAGCGCGCTTCCGTCTTTTTCAAGCATGTGCGCGTGGTGCGCATGGTGGACGTCAAGCGCAATGCCCTGGTCTACCTGGTCTACTCCGATCGCCTGATCGACGGCAGCCCGAAAAACAGCGTGACGGCGGTGCCCGTTCCTGCCAATATGCCAGTGCCCATCCGGCGCAAATAATTCCCTGTCGCGGGCGCCTGCCCGCACTGCTCGAGGCTTACCATGTACCGACTCGCCGCCTGCGCAACCGTGGCCTTGCTGGCCGGCTGCGCCACCCTGACCGAATCGACCCAGCAGGACGTGCTGGTGCAGACCATCCTGGACAACCATGAACTGGCCGGCGTCGGCTGCGTGCTCTACAACGATGTGGGCAAGTGGTTCGTCACCACGCCGGCGCGCCTGACCATCCGCAAGAGCGCGGGTGCGCTGCGCATCGACTGCCGCAAGGACGGCGGCGACTGGGCCTATGAAAAAGTGGAATCGAAAGTCAATGCCACCCTGTGGGGCAATGTGGTGCTGACGGCGGGCGCCGGTTATTTTGTCGACCGTAACACGGGCGCCGGTTTCGACTATCCGTCCACGCTGACGGTGACCATGCACAAGGGCGAAACGGGGGAGGGGACAGCGCCGCCGCCGGCTGGCGTGACGCTGTTCTGACGACCGCGGCGGACCGGCC
>NZ_JBYSZG010000021.1:0-18729 GCF_058786935.1 Rugamonas sp. FW305-51 | reverse complement strand
GTGCCGGTCCGCCGCGGTCACTGCGCGGTGCCGGTTCAGGCGCGGCTGATGAGGAAATTGCTCAGCAGGGGAACCGGACGGCCGGTGGCACCCTTGGCGCCGCCCGACTTCCAGGCCGTGCCGGCGATGTCCAGGTGGGCCCAGGTGTACTTGCGGGTGAAGTTCTCCAGGAACGCGGCCGCCGTGCACGAGGCGCCGCCCGGGGTGCCGATGTTGGCCAGGTCGGCGAAGTTGGACTTGAGCTGTTCGTTATACAGCTCGCCGATCGGCAGGCGCCATGCCGTGTCGCTGGCGGCCTTGCCGGCGGCCAGCAGTTCGGCGGCCAGCTTCTCGTGGGCTTCGTCTTCGCGCGTGAACAGGCCGCTGTTGTGGTGGCCCAGGGCCACGATGCAGGCGCCCGTCAGGGTGGCGATGTCGATCACGGCGGCCGGGTTGAAGCGCTCGGCGTAGGTCAGCGCGTCGCACAGCACCAGGCGGCCTTCGGCGTCGGTGTTGAGGATCTCGATGGTCAGGCCGTTCATCGAGGTGACGATGTCGCCCGGCTTGGTGGCGCGGCCCGACGGCATGTTCTCGCAGGCGGCGATCACACCGATCACGTTCAGCTTCAGGTTCATCTCGCCGATGGCGCGGAAGGTGCCCAGCACCGATGCGGCGCCGCCCATGTCGTACTTCATCTCGTCCATGCCGGGACCGGCCTTGAGCGAAATGCCGCCCGTGTCGAAAGTGATGCCTTTACCGACCAGCACCACCGGCGCGTCCTTGGCCTTGCCGCCCATGTGCTTGATGACGATGAACTTCGGTGGCTGCTCGCTGCCGTTGGTCACCGACAGGAAGCTGTTCATCTTCAGCGATTCGAGCTGCTTGCGGTCCAGGATCTCGACCTCGAACTTGTAGTCCTTGCCCAGCTTCTTGGCCGTGTTGGCCAGGTAGGTCGGGGTGCAGACGTTGGCCGACAGGTTGCCCAGTTCCTTGGTCAGGTCCATGCCGTTGGCAATGGCGATGGCCTGGGCCAGCGCCAGCTTGGTGCCGGCGTTGCTGGGCACGGCCAGGGCGATCTTCTTCACGCCGGCCGGCGCCGGGTCCTTCTTGCTCTTCTGGCCGTCGGTGCGGAACACGCCTTCGTGCGCGGCCTGCACCACGTTGCGGATGGCCCAGTTCACATCGCGCTCTTTCACTTCCGTCAGCGGTAATGCGATAATGGCGTCGCTCGCGCCCAGCGCGGCAAATGCCTTGAGTGCAGCGCCCACGCCGCTGGCGAAGTTCTTCTCGCTGGCCGTCTCGTCGCTGCCCAGTCCCACCAGCAGCACGCGCTCGGCCGCCGCGCCCTTCACGCCGCGCAGCAGCAGGGTGGTGCCGGCCTTGCCGCTGATGTCGCCGGACTTGAGCGCGGCGGTGATTTCACCGGCGCCGTCGAGGGCCTTGGCGGCGGCCGACAGCTTCTTGTTCTCGAAGACCGCAACGGCGACGCAGCCGGTCTTGGCCGACGCGATGGTGTTTTTTGTGTCGAATGCTTTTATGCTAAAGTCCATTGGATTCTCCGTATCGTGTGCTTGTCATGCGCGTCTTCCGGGCCGCGGGCAGCCCGGGACGCAGCGTCTTACTTAACCTAAGGATGCGTGGTTTCGTATCCTTAACTACCGAATTATAAGCTTCGAATGATCTTTCAACGTGCCCTTCAACGCGAGATGGCCAGTGCAGCCGGGGCGACCTTCACCGTGTTGTTCAGCATTTCGGTCACCTGGACCCTGATTACCATCCTCGGCAAGGCCGCCGGCGGCAAGGTCGCAACGAGCGATGTGCTGGCCCTGATCCTGTTTGCGGCCTTGAATTATCTGCCAACTATCCTGATCCTCACCAGCTTTATTTCGGTGCTGATGGTGGTCACGCGCAGCTACCGCGATTCCGAAATGGTGGTGTGGTTTGCCTCGGGCCTGAGCCTGACCAGGTGGATACGCCCGGTGCTCAACTTCGGCCTGCCGATGGTGCTGCTGACGGCCGCGCTCAGTTTTGTCGCCACGCCGTGGGCCAAGCAGAAAAGCTCGGAGTACATCGAGCGCTTTGAAAAGCGCGAGGACCTGCAAAAGGTCTCGCCCGGCCAGTTCCGCGAGTCGGCTTCCACCAACCGCATCTTCTTCGTGGAAGGCGCGGACGGCAATTCGCCGGTGGTGCAGAACGTGTTCGTCAACACCGTGGACGAACATGGCACGGCCGTCATCGTCGCGCGCGAAGGCGTGATCAACACGGGCAAGAACGGCGAGCGCTACCTGGTACTGAAGAACGGCCGGCGCTACCAGGGCATGCCGGGCCAGTCCGATTTCCAGACCATGGAATTCGAACGCTACAGCATGCGCGTGGCCAACCACACGCAGGACATGGAGTCCGACCACAGCGCCGACGCGCTGACCACCATGGCACTGGTCAGGCTGACCAGCAATGAGGCGCGCGCCGAACTGCTGTGGCGCATCGCCTCGCCCATGACTTGCCTGGTGCTGATCCTGCTTGCCATCCCGCTCGGCTTCGTCAACCCGCGCGCCGGCAGTTCGGCCAACCTGATCATCGCGCTGCTGGTGTTCTTCAGCTACAGCAACCTGGTCAAGCTGGTCGAGGCCAGCGTCAAGCAGGGCCGCATCGGTTTCGCGCTGTCGTGGTGGCCGCTGCACCTGCTGGCCGCGCTGGCCGTGCTGGGCCTGTTCGCCTGGCGTTTGAACCTGAACCATCGTTACCACCCGCTGGCACTGCTGGCGGCATTCAAGCGCAATGGCGCCCGCAAGGAAGGCGCCTCCAAATGAAGATACTGCAGCGTTATTTCGCCGTCTCCATCGCGCAGGCGGTGGCCTTTGTACTGGTGGCCTTCCTGGCCCTGCAGGCCTTCATGGACCTGACGGGCGAGCTGCCTTCGATCGGCAAGAACGGCTACGCCATCCAGCACGCCTTCCTGTATGTGCTGATCCTGCTGCCGGGCCACGTGTACGAGGTCATGCCGCTGGCGGCGCTGATCGGCACCATCTACACCATGGCGCAATTCGCCTCGACTTCCGAATTCACCATCATGCGCGCCTCCAGCATGTCGACCGGCATGGTGACCTGGATGCTGGCCAAGATAGGCGTGGTGCTGGTGATTATCACCTTCATCTTCGGTGAACTGATCGCGCCGCGCACGGCGCCCCTCGCCGACAAGATCAAGCTCAGTGCGCGCGGCGCGGCCGTGTCGGCCGAATTCCGCTCCGGCATGTGGACCAAGGATATCGTCAAGAGCGAAGGCATGACGGGCGCCGTGACGGGATCGCGCTTCTTCAACGTGCGCGAGGTGCGGCCCGACGGCCAGCTGGCCGACGTCAAGCTCTACGAATTCGACACCAACTTCCGCCTGCGCTCACTCACGCTGGCCAAGAGCGGCACCTACCAGGGCAACAACACCTGGCGCCTGGCGGACGTGACGGAGAACCTGTTTACCAACTCGGCCCTGCTCAAGCCGGGCAGCGAGGCCAACGTCGAGAACAACTTCGCGCAGGACACCAGCGCCGTCACCACGCGCCACAGCGCCACGCTGGACCTGGTGTCGGAGATCACGCCCAAGATCCTGTCCGTGTCCGGCGCCGATCCGGACCGCATGTCGGCCAACGAGCTGGCCGTCTACACCCGCCACCTGCAGGAGAACAAGCAGGAGACGGAGCGCTTCAAGATCGCGTTCTGGAAAAAGCTGTTCGATCCGCTGGCCATCTTCGTGCTGATGGCGCTGGCGCTGCCGTTCGCCTACCTGCACACGCGCAGCGGCGGCGTGAGCCTGAAGATCTTCGTCGGCATCATGATAGGCGTGAGCTTCCTGCTGATTAATACGCTGTTTTCGCACCTGGGCCTGCTCAGTACCTGGCCCGCCATTGTGACGGCGATCGCCCCGAGCGCCTTGTTCCTGCTGCTGGCGCTGGGCGCCTTGTGGTGGGTGGAGAGACACTGATGTCCAAGCGAGCCTTGATCCTGTTTGCCCACGGCGCCCGCGCCGCGTCCTGGGCCGCCCCGTTCGAACGGCTGCGCGACCTGGCGCAGGCGCGCATGCCCGACGTGTGCGTATCGCTGGCCTTCCTGGAATTGATGACGCCCCAGTTGCCGGAGCTGGTGGCGCAGCTGGTGCGCAGCGGGATCACGCAGATCACGGTGGTGCCGGTGTTCCTGGGGCAGGGCGGCCATGTGCTGCGCGACCTGCCCGTGATGGTGGAGCAGCTGCGCAGCAGCTATCCCCAGGCCGCCATCAGCGTGGCCGAGGCGGCCGGCGAGAATGCGGCCGTGCTCAATGCCATTTGCGATTACTGCGTGGGCGCGCTGGGCCAGCCCTGAGCTGCCCCCAGGCGATACCTGTACTTACTTGCCACTTACTTGCCCGCGCGGCGCGTGAGCTTGATCTCGAACAGCTTGGGCCACTGCTTGCCGGTGACGAACAGGCGGCCGCTGGCCGGGTCGTAGGCGATGCCGTTGAGGACGTCGTCCGGCCCCATCTGCCTGCGTTCGGCCCGCAGCAGGCCGCTCAGGTCTATCCAGCCCACCACGTTGCCGCTGGCCGGATCGATGCGGGCGATGACGTCGGTCTGCCAGATGTTGGCGTAGATTTCGCCGTTGACCCATTCCAGTTCGTTGAGCTGGTCCACCGGCACGCCGTTGACGGTGACGGCCACGCGTCGCGTTTCGCGCAGCGTGGCCGGGTCCAAGAGGCGCAGTTCGTTGCTGCCGTCGCTCATGATTAACTGGTGCCCGTCCTGGGTCAGGCCCCAGCCTTCGCCGGGATAGGCAAAGGTGCGTTTGAGCTTGAAGCTGGCCAGGTCGAACACATAGCCGGTCTGCGACTGCCAGGTGATGCCGAACAGTTCATTGCCCCAGACCGTCATGCCTTCGCCGAACACGTCGGCCGGCAGGTTGGCCTGTTGCAGCACGCGCCCCGTCTCCAGGTTCACCTTGCGGATCGACGAGCGGCCGTGCATGCCGGTGCTCTCGTACAGGAAACCGTCGCGAAACAGCAGCCCCTGGGTGAAGGCCTGCGGGTCGTGCGGATAGATGTGGACGACGGTGATGTCGTAGACGGGAATGGTATCGGCCAGCGCCGGCGCGCCGATGGGGCCGATCATCAGGGCCGCGCACAGCAGCCATTTTGAAAGTACCGGTTTCAAACCGACTTCGCGCACCATACCCACTGCCGCCTCCCAGGCTGATCGAAAGCGACCATTATAAGGGCAGCCGGGCGCGCCGGCGTGCCCGGCTGCGCGGCCGGAAAAAGGCGGGTCAGGCGCGCCGCTGCAGCGCGCTGATGGCGGTGGCGGCGGTGTTGGCGTCGATGCCGGCCACCTGGTGGCTGCGCATCTTCATGGCGTCGCCCAGCATGACGAGCACGGGGCCGTGGGCCGGGCCCAGGCCGTGGGCCAGGGAAGCGAGCGTCAGGCGGTGGATGCGCTGGTCGGGGCGGCTGCAGTTCTCGATCACCACCACCGGCGTTTCGGGCCGGCGGCCCTGGGCCAGCATGCGGGCGGCGGTGGCCGTCGCTTCGCGCCCGCCCATGTACTGCACCAGCGTGTCGGTGTCGGGGATGGCGTGGTGGTCGCTGTGTTCGGGCGCCGTGCTGGAGGTGAAGAAGGCCACGCTGCGCGCCACGCCGCGCTTGGTGAGCGGCTGTTTGGTGGCGGCGGCGGCGGCCAGCGCGGTGGTGATGCCGGGCACCACCTCCACTTCAATACCGGCTTCCTCCAGCGCGCGCAATTCCTCGTCGGCGCGGCCGAACAGCATCGGATCGCCGCCTTTGAGCCGCACCACCAGTGCGACCTTGCCGGCGTAATCGACCAGTTGCTTGTTGATGAATTGCTGGGCCGTGGACAGCTGGCCGTAGCGTTTGCCGACCAGGATTTTTTCAGCTTGAGGACAAAGCGCCAGCATCTCGTCCGTCACCAGGGCGTCGTGCAGCACCACGTCCGCTTGCGCCAGCAGGCGCGCGCCACGCAGGGTGATCAGGTCCTGGGCGCCGGGACCGGCGCCCACCAGGTAAACTTTTCCGAGAGCTGGCATGGCTGTATCTCCTTAGGACGCGTCGCCCAGCCGTATCATGCCGGCCGCCACGGTCTGGTGGGTCACTTCATCGATCAGGATGAAGGCGCCCGTGGCGCGGATGTCGGCGTAGGCGTCGGCCGCCAGCGGCTGCTGCACGGACAGCGCGATGCGGGCGATGTCGTTCAGTTTCAGGCCGTCGGCGCTGTGGCGCTGCTGGGTGTTAATGTCGAGTACCGAATCGATGGCCGTTACCTTGGCGCCGGTCTGGCGCGTGCCGTGCTTGATCCAGTACTTGCGGCGCAGGTCCAGCGGCTCGTCCGACATCCAGCACACGTCCGCGTTCAGCGTCTTGAGCAGGGTGGCCGGCTGGTCGGCGCCGGCCAGCAGGTCGCCGCGCGAGATGTCCAGGTATTCGTTGAGCAGCAGCGTGACCGACTGGCCCACCACGGCCGACTGGTGCGAACCTTCCAGCGTGACGATGTCCTTGACGGTGGCGCTCTGGCCGGATGGCTGCACCACCAGCTTGTCGCCCACACTGACCTTGCCGGCCTCGATGCGGCCCATGTAGCCGCGGAAGTCGTTGGCTTCGTGGCCGTTGTGGCGCGCCACCAGCTGCACCGGGAAGCGGAACGGCGCGTTGTGCGATTCGTCGTACACCGACAGCGATTCGAGCAGCTCGATCAGGGTCGGGCCCTGGTACCAGGCCAGCTTGTCGCTCTTGTCCACCACGTTGTCGCCGGTCAGGGCCGACAGCGGGATGGGGGTGATGTCCTTCAGGCCCAGGGTGGCGGCGAATTCGCCGTAGGCCTTGACGATGCGGTCGTAGATGGCCTGGTCGTAGTTCACCAGGTCCATCTTGTTGACGGCCACCACCACGTGCTCGATCTGCAGCAGGTGGGCGATGGTGGAGTGGCGCTTGGTCTGGATCAGCAGGTCCACGCCGCCGTCCTCGCGCAGCTTGACCTTGGAGACGTCGATCAGGATGATGACCGCGTCGGCCGTCGAGGCGCCCGTCACCATGTTGCGGGTGTACTGCTCGTGGCCCGGGGTGTCGGCGATGATGAACTTGCGCTTGGGCGTGGCGAAATAGCGGTAGGCCACGTCGATCGTGATGCCTTGCTCGCGTTCCGCTTCCAGGCCGTCCGTCAGCAGCGACAGGTCGACCGCGTCGCCCACGGTGCGTTTGTGCTTGGAGCGCGACATGGCGTCGAGCTGGTCGGCGAAGATGCCCTTGCTGTCGAACAGCAGGCGGCCGATCAGGGTGCTCTTGCCGTCGTCGACGGAGCCGGCGGTGATGAAGCGCAGTAAGCCGCGTTCGTTCAGTTTGTCAGTGTTTGCGTTCATCAGAAGTATCCTGCTTTTTTACGTTTTTCCATCGAGGCTTCGGAAGTCTGGTCGTCCATCCGGGTGGCGCCGCGTTCGGTGATCTGGGTGATGGCCGTCTCGGCGATGATCGCCTCCACCGTCGCCGCGTCCGACGACACGGGGCAGGTGCACGAGATGTCGCCCACGGTGCGGAAGCGCACCACCTGGGTTTCCACCGTTTCGCCGTCGCGCGGCGGGGTCAGGTCCGTCAGCGGCACCAGCAGGCCGTTGCGGGGAATGACCTGGCGCTCGTGGGCGAAGTAGATCGGCGGCAGTTCCAGCTTTTCGCGGGCGATGTACTGCCACACGTCCAGTTCGGTCCAGTTCGAGATGGGGAACACGCGCATGTTCTCGCCGGGATGGACGCGGGTGTTATACAGGTCCCACAGTTCCGGGCGCTGCGACTTGGGGTCCCAGGCGCCGAATTCGTCGCGGAAGGAGAAGATGCGTTCCTTGGCGCGGGCCTTTTCCTCGTCGCGGCGGGCGCCGCCGATGCAGGCGTCGAACTTGTGTTCGGCGATCGTCTCGAGCAGCGTGACGGCTTGCGCCGCGTTGCGCGAATCGGTGGCCGGGTTACGCAGGCGCACCGTGCCGCGCTTGATCGAATCCTCGACCGAGCCGACGATCAGGCGCTCGCCCAGTTCGGCCACGCGCTTGTCGCGGAAGGTGATCACTTCCGGGAAGTTGTGGCCGGTGTCCACGTGCACCAGGGGGAAGGGGAATTTGCCGGGGCGGAAAGCCTTTTCCGCCAGGCGCAGCAGGACCACCGAGTCCTTGCCGCCCGAGAACAGCAGGGCGGGGTTGGCGCATTCGGCCGCCACTTCACGCATGATGTGGATGGCTTCCGATTCCAGGGCGTCGAGGTGGCGCGCATTGACGTCGCCGAGGCCGCGCGCGGCAGTGTTATCAACTAGAGCATTCATTGGACTGTGCCTATCTTCTTGTGTCTGTGTCTGTCGTGTGGCTTATGCGGCCACGGATTTGATGCGTATCAGCTTACCGTCGACCAGGTGCAGGCCGCACTCTTTCGAGTCCGGATTCTCCCACCACCAGCGGCCGGCGCGCACATCCTCGCCCGGTTCCACGGCGCGGGTGCAGGGCGCGCAGCCGATCGAGGGATAGCCCTGGTCGTGCAGCGCATTGTAAGGCACGTTGTTGGCGCGGATGTAGTCCCACACATCCTGCTCCGACCAGTCGGCCAGCGGATTGAACTTGACCATGCCGTGGGCCGCGTCGTCTTCCTGCACGTGCAGTTCGGCGCGGGTGGCCGACTGCGCGCGGCGCTGTCCCGTCACCCAGGCCTTGTTGCCGGCCAGGGCGCGGCCCAGCGGTTCGACCTTGCGGATGCGGCAGCATTCGCGCCGCATCTCCACGCTATTGTAAAAGGCGTTCAGGCCGTTCTGCGCCACATAGGCTTCCACCGCTTCCGCCTGCGGGCGGTACAGGGCGATCTCGTAGCCGTAGGTGTCCTTGACCTTGTCCAGCATGGCCAGGGTTTCAGCGTGCAAGCGGCCGGTCTCCAGCGAGAAGATCCCGATAGGCAGTTTGGACTTTAAAATCAGGTCGGTCAAGACCATGTCTTCGGCCGCCAGGCTGGAGGCGAAGACGGCCGGCGTGAATTCGGCGGCGATGCGCGCCAGCGTGGCGTTGGTGTCGGATACGAGCTTGGTCAGGTCGGTCATGGGTTCTCCTGTCAGATGCCGAAACCGACGTCGCCGCTGGCCACGCCCACGTTGCGGGCATGGCGCCGGAACAGCGGCAGTTTCTGGTCCACTGATGCCTGGTAGGTCTCCGAAAAATCGGTCAGGCCTTTCAGGGCGTCGTGGATGTTGCGGTCGGGGCGGGTGGCGTAGGCGTCAAAGCCCACGCGCTGCATGGAAAACAGCTGGTCGCGCAGCACGTCGCCGATGGCGCGCAGCTCGCCCTGGTAGGCCAGGCGGGTGCGCAGATTGTAGGCGATCGAGTAGCCGCGGCCGTCGGTAAACTTGGGGAAGTCCACCGCCACCACGGCGAAGCGGCCCAGGTCTTCGCGCAGCGCTTCGGGGCGCTCGTCGCTGGCGATCCAGACGCCGATCTCGCCGGCGGCGGCGCGCGGCGCCAGGGTTTCGCGCTGGGCCAGCCATACGCTTTGCGGCACGATCACCTTGCCGGCCGGGACGGCCACGGCGGCCGCATCCTGCGGCGCGGCGCCTTCCTCGGCTTCGGCCAGGCGCAGCACGCTCCAGTCGTCTTCGACCACGGCGCGGTTCTTGATGATCAGGTTTTTCACAGCATCAGACATATTCATCTTCTCCAACCAGTCGGCCCGCCGTGATCGGCGTGGCGTACACATGTTCCTTGAACGGGGTGATGCCCAGGCGCTGCACGGTGTCGGCAAAGCGCTCGCCTTCGAACCGGTCGCGCACATAGACGTGCAGCAGGCGGGCGATCACTTCGGGCATCTGCAGCGACGAGAACGACGGCCCGATGATCTTGCCGATGGCCGCGTGGTTGCCCTGCGCGCCGCCGATCGAGACCTGGTACCACTCGCTGCCATCCTTGTCCACGCCCAGCACGCCGATGCCGCCCACGTGGTGGTGGCCGCAGGCGTTGATGCAGCCCGAGATGTTCAGTTCGATCTCGCCGATGTCATGCTGGTAGTCGATATTGTCGAAGCGCTCCGCGATGGCGGCCGCGATCGGGATCGACTTGGCATTGGCCAGCGAGCAGAAGTCGCCGCCGGGGCAGCAGATCATGTCGGTCAGCAGGCCGATGTTAGGCGTGGCCAGGCTGTGGGCCTTCGCTTCCTGCCACACGGCGTACAGTTGCGACTGTTCGACGTCGGCCAGGATGATGTTCTGCTCGTGCGTCACGCGCAGTTCGCCGAAGCTGTAGCGGTCGGCCATGTCGGCCATGAAGTCCATCTGCTCGGCCGTGGCGTCGCCCGGCGGCACGCCGGTCTTCTTCAGCGACAGGATCACGGCCGCGTAGCCGGCCTGCTTGTGGGGACGCACGTTGCGCTTGAGCCAGTTGGCGAAGGCCTTGTTGTCCGCATGGGTGGCCTGCACGTCGATGTTGGCCAGGGCCTTGTAGGCGGGCGGCTGGAAGTAGGCGATCACGCGGCCCATTTCTTCTTCCGTCAGCGTCTCGGGACCGTCCTTCAGGTCTTGCCATTCCGCTTCCACCTGGCGCGTGAATTCTTCCACGCCCAGCGCTTTCAGCAGGATCTTGATGCGGGCCTTGTACTTGTTGTCGCGGCGGCCGTACTGGTTGTAGACGCGCATCACCGCTTCCGTGTAGGTCAGCAGGTGGCGCCACGGCAGGAACTCGCGGATCACGCTGCCGATGATGGGCGTGCGGCCCAGGCCGCCGCCGGCCATGAACTTGAAGCCGATCTCGCCTTCCGCGTTGCGCACCACGGTCAGGCCGATGTCGTGCACGGCGATGGCGGCGCGGTCTTCCTCGGCGCCGTTGATGGCGACCTTGAACTTGCGCGGCAGGGCGATGAATTCAGGGTGGAAGGTGCTCCACTGGCGCAGCACTTCCGCGTACGGCCGGGGATCGATGATCTCGTCGGCGGCCACGCCGGCGAACGGGTCGGACGTGGTGTTGCGGATGCAGTTGCCGGACGTCTGGATGGTGTGCATTTCCACCGAGGCCAGGTCGGTCAGGATATCGGGCGTCTGCTCCAGGTTGATCCAGTTGAACTGGATGTTCTGGCGGGTCGTGAAGTGGCCATAGCCGCGGTCGTACTTGCGGGCGATGTGGGCGAACATGCGCATCTGGCGCGAGGCCAGCAGGCCGTACGGCACGGCGATGCGCAGCATGTAGGCGTGACGTTGCATGTACAGGCCGTTTTGCAGGCGCAAGGGCAGGAATTCGGCTTCGGTCAGCTCATCGGACAGGCGGCGCCGTACCTGGTCGCGGTACTGGGCGATGCGTTCGCGCACGATGAGGTGGTCGTATTGATCGTATTGGTACATATTCTTCCTAAAAGGTCGCTTGCTGGAGTGCCGGCACATTCAGTGTAGTAGGAAACGCCGCCTTTTCGAGCCGGTCACACCCTTAAAATGGTGTCACTATTGCAACGAAGCCGTACAGCCATCCCCAAACTAGCTGCAATAGTAATAAACTTCGTCTTTATTCCATACGACTTAGTCTTTATTTGCTTATATACGTATTCGGTATAAGCTAGGGCGCTAACCACTTTTTGACGCAATTCTGGGGGCACGACCTGCAATGAACCTTCATCAACTGCGCTTCGTGCGCGAAGCCGTCCGCCAAAACTATAACCTGACGGACGCCGCCAAGGCCTTGTTTACGTCGCAGCCGGGGGTGTCCAAGGCCATCATCGAGCTGGAGGAAGAGCTGGGCGTCGATATCTTCACCCGCCACGGCAAGCGCATCCGCGGACTGACGGAGCCGGGCCGGCTGGTGCTGGCGTCGGTCGAGCTGATCATGCAGGAAATCGACAGCCTCAAGCGCATCGGCAAGGAATACGCGGCCCAGGACAGCGGCAGCTTCACCATCGCCACCACCCACACCCAGGCCCGCTACACCTTGCCCAAGGTGGTGCAAGCCTTCATGCAGAAGTTCCCCAAGGTAAGATTGTCTTTGTTGCAAGGTAATCCCCAGCAGATCGCCGACATGGTGCAGCGCGACCAGGCCGACCTGGCCATCGCCACCGAATCGATCGCCTCCATCAATGGCCTGATCACGCTGCCGTGCTACCAGTGGGAGCATGTGGTGGTGGTGCCGCCCGAGCATCCGCTGCTCAAGTCCAAGTCGGTGACGCTGGAAGAAATTGCCGCTTTCCCCATCATCACTTACGATAGCGCCTTTGCCGGCCGCAGCAAGATCGACCATGCCTTCTCGCTGCGCGGGCTCAAGCTCGACGTGCTGCTGGAAGCCATCGACGCCGACGTGATCAAGACTTATGTCGAGCTGGGCATGGGGATTGGTATCATAGCGGGCATGGCGTTCGACCCCGAGCGCGACAAGAACCTGCGCGCCATCTCGGCCGGCCACCTGTTCGGCATGAACGTGTCGCGCGTGGCCGTCAAGCAGGGCGCGTATTTGCGCAGCTATATCTACACCTTTATCGAGTTGCTGACCCCTACGCTCAACCGCAAGTTGATCGAGCAGGCCATGAGCGGCGAAAAAGACCATTACGAACTGTAAGGCACTGCAACAGCATTACCTGAATCGACAAGAAAAGAGCATCAACATGATTACCAATCAGCTGGCCCAATATTACGCCGTCAACGCTGACAACTACGACCAGGTCTATGCCGACGAAGCCCGCTTCGACGACCTCGACGATCTGCAGGAAATGATCGCCGAGCTGCTGGAAGGGCACAAGGTGCTGGAACTGGCCTGCGGCACGGGCTACTGGACGGAACTGATCGCCGACGTGGCCGCTTCGGTGCACGCCACCGACGTGGTGCCGGAAATGCTGGCGCTGGCGCGCACGCGCGAGCTCGACGACGAGATCGTCAGCTTCGGCCAGCTGGACGCGCTGAACTTGCCCGACAGCGTGGGCCAGTACACGGCCGTGTTCGCCGCCGGCTGGTGGTGCCATGTGCGCCGCGAAGACCAGGACAAGTACCTCAAGCAGCTGCGCGCCAGGTTCGGCAAGGATGTGCTGCTGGTGCTGCTCGACAGCAGCTATGTGGACGGCAGCACGACCGTCATCGCCCGCACGGACGCGGAAGGCAATACCTTCCAGATCCTGACGGCCGACGATGGCCAGCGCTACGAAGTGATGAACAACTATCCCAAGGACAGCGCCTTGCGCAAGCGCCTGGCGCCGCACGGGCGGGAAATCCGGGTGGCGCGGCTGGAATACTACTACCTGCTGAGCTGCCGCCTGAAGTAAGCGCCCACCACGCCTCGCTCCGGCAAAAAAGCCGCTGACGCCCCCCGCGCAGCGGCTTTTTTCATGGTCGGGCTGATATGGGGTGTGAAATTACAACAAACTTGATGATGTCACATTGTTGAAGTATTTGGCAGGCAAGATTCGCCCCGTGGATTCATTTACGCCCCACTCTTTCAACTTTAATAGAGAACATCAAGTGAAAAAACTTACTCTGGCAGCAATGATCATCGCCGGCTTCGCGGCCACGGCTCACGCCCAATCGAACGTCACCATCTATGGCCTGGTCGATGCCGGCCTGGTCAGCGAGCGTGGCGGCGCCAACGGCAGCGTCACCAAGGTGACCAGCGGTATCGGCAGCCAGTCGCGTCTGGGCTTCAAGGGCACCGAAGACCTGGGCAGCGGCTTGTCGGCCATCTTCCAACTGGAAACGGGCGTCAAGATCGACGACGGCCAGCTCGACAGCGCCAACGCCATCTTCAACCGCCAGGCCTACGTGGGCCTGAAGTCGAAAGACGCCGGCACCCTGACCCTGGGCCGCCAGTACACCATGCTGTACAACGCCATGAGCCAGGTCGCCGACCCGTTCGGCGCCGGCTACGCTGGCAGCATCAAGAACCTGTTCCCTGCCAAGGGCGCCAACACCCGCGCCAGCAACGCCATCGTGTACGCAACCCCGAACTTCAGCGGCTTCTCGGTGGAAGGCATGTACTCGCTGGGCGAGCAGCCCGGCGACAACACGGCCGGCCGCCAGTTCGGCCTGGGCTTCAACTACGCCAACGGCCCGCTGAACGCGCGCCTGGTGTACAACAACAAGAATACCGACGTGGTGGGCAAGCCGACCATGGATACGTCGCGCAACACCCTGTTCGCCGCCAACTATGACTTCCAGGTCGTCAAGGCCTACTTCGCCTACGGCGCCGACAAGGGCCCGTTCAGCGCCGAGCTGCCAGTGGCTAACGCCTTCGGCTACAAGGCCGCGCCTGTGGCCAGCAACGACAGCAATGAACTGCTGGTCGGCGTACAAGTCCCTGTGACGGCCAACGACGTCATCATGGCTTCCTACATGCGCAAGAACGACAAGACCGTGCTGAACCAGGACGCGGACCAGTGGGCCATCGGCTACTCGCACCTGCTGTCCAAGCGTACCAACGCCTACGTTGCCTACGCCAAGATCAAGAACAAGAACGGCGCCGGCTACACCGTTGGCAACAACAACGAAGCCGGTTCGGGCGACAAGGCCTTCAACATCGGCATTCGTCACTCGTTCTGATCTTGCGTGCTGCCGGCGGGCGGGCCTGTACGGCCGGCCTGCCGGCATGCCATGCATGCAGCGCGCCGCCCGGCTCCAGCCCGGCGGCGCGTTGTGCTTTTACGCCGCAGCCGGCAGCGGCATGTTGATTTCGATGCGGGTGCCGCCATTGCCGGTGATGGCAATGTCGCCATGGATGGCCCACACCCGTTCCCGCATGCCGATCAGGCCGAACGAGGAAGCCTTGTCCATGTCCTGCTCGGCAATGCCGCGGCCGTCGTCCTGGATGGCGATGTGCAGCGCGCGCTCGCGCCGGTGCAGTTGCAGCGTGACGTTACGGGCCCGGGCATGGCGGGCGATGTTGGTCAGTGCCTCCTGCACGATGCGGAAGATGGCGGTGCTGTAATTGTCGTCCAGGACCAGCTCCTGCTCGCTGGCGTCTAGCGTGCAGGCGATGCCGTGACGTTCCGCAAATTCCTGGCGCAGGCTGTCGAGGGCGAAATACAGCCCGCCTTCGTCCAGTGCGCGCGGCCGCAGGTTGCTGGCGATGCGGCGCAGCGACGTAATGGCCGACAGCAGTACCTCGTCCATGCTCGACAACAGCTTGCGGGCCGCATCGTTGGCGGCCGGCTGTTGCTGCAGCAAGGTCAGGTCCATGCGCAAGGTGGCCAGCAGCTGGCCCAGGTCGTCATGCAGTTCGCGCGCGATGTGGGTGCGTTCTTCCTCGCGGATGGTCTGCAGCGCGGCCGACAGTTCGCGCAGCTGGGTGTAGGACTGTTCCAGCTTTTCCTGCACCTGTTTGCGCTCGGTCACGTCGCGCAGGATGATGGTGTAGATACGGCGTCCGTCCTCGGCCAGGGTGGAGATCGACCCTTCCAGCGGGAAGTACTGGCCGCTTGCCTTGAGGCCGGTGACGGTGTAGTCGGTGGCGCGCCGGCCCTTGATGCGCAGCCGGATGCCGGTGGCGCCGAAATACTGGGCGTGCGCGCTGTCGGCCGATGCGCGCTGTTCGCGCGGAATGAATTGCTGCAACGCCGCGCCCTCCATGGCCTGCACGGTGGTGCCGAACATGGCAGCGGCCGAGGGATTGGCCAGCAGGATGGTCTGGCTGTCGTCGGTGGAGATGATGGCGTCGCTGGCGTGCTGGATGATGCTGCGGCTGCGCTTGCCCGCGTCGGCCGCCAGGCGGCGCGGCTGGCGCAGCGGCGCGGCCAGCCGGCGCGCCAGCCGCGCGCCCAGCAGCAGAACGGCCGCCAGGGCGGACAGGGCCAGGGGCCAGGGCGATTTTCCGGTCAGGTTCATGGCACGCATCCTTGCCGCAGGAGAGGGCGGCCGTGCGTGTCACACTAATACAGGGTGCGGCTGCGGTGTTGAGCTGACGCAGAAGTGCGCCGGTGCGCCTACATCTGCTTGAACAGGTGCAGGAAGCTGCGGCTCACTTCGAGCTTGTCCGGTTTGCCTTTTATCATCACCAGATGACGGCCGCGGATGTCGCGCGTGACCCCTTCGATGGCGTTCACGTTGACCAGCGTGGCGCGGTGGATCTGCCAGAACAGGGCGGGGTCCAGCTCTTCTGCCAGGTCGCGCACCGGTTTGCGGATCAGCGCTTCGTAGCGGTCGGTCTGCACGCAGGTATATTTTTCGTCGGAGCGGAAGAACAGGATTTCCTCCACCGGTATCATGCGCAGGTCCTGGCCGATGCTGGCCTGTATCCACTGCAGGTAGCTGGGCTTGGGGGCCGTGATCTTTTCGGCCAGTTGCGACAGCATGGCCGTGACGCTGGCGTTCATGTCCGATTCCGGCTTGGTCAGGCGGGTCTTGAGGCGGTCGACCGTGATCTGCAGCCGTTCCTGCTCGGGCGGCTTGAGCACGTAATCGACGGCGCCCCGTTCGAACGCCTCGACGGCGTAGGCGTCATAGGCCGTCACGAACACGATATGGCTCTTGTTGCCGATCGCGCTGGCCGCTTCCATGCCGGTCTTGCCGGGCATGCGGATGTCGAGAAAGGTGAAGTCCGGTTTCAGCTGGTCGACCAGTTCGATCGCTTCCTCGCCGTTCTTGGCTTCGCCGATAATGTCCAGCTCCGGCCACACCTGGTTCAGGCGCATGCGCAGCTGGTCGCGCATCAAACGTTCATCGTCGGCAAGGATTGCGGTTGGCATGATGGTAAAGTTGTAAAATTAAGGTGTTAATTATTCAACGAAACAATGTAATTATCAATCGTTGTCTTGGTTAGCGCGGCCTTTATTTGGACAGCTGGTAGGGCACTTCGATGGTGGCGATCACGCCGGTGGGGCTGTTGGCCGCGATTTGCAACTGGGCCTGGTCGCCGTGCAGCAGTTTGAGCCGTTCGCGGATGGTCATCAGTCCCAGGCCGGTGCCGTCGCTGGGCACGGCGCCAAAGCCGAGGCCGTCATCGGTGACGATCACGCGCAGCTTGTTGTGCGCCACTTCCGCCCGCACCTTCAGTGTACCGCCTTCGGGCTTCGCTTCCAGCCCGTGCTTGATGGCGTTTTCCACCATCGATTGCAGCATCATGGGCGGGAAGGCGGCCGTGCGCAGGCCTTCGGGAATGTCGAAGTCCACCGTCAGCCGCTCTTCCATCCGCATTTTCAGCAGGTTCAGGTAGGCCAATACCATGTCCGCTTCGCGGCCCAGGTTGGTGATCAGGGTGTTGTCGCGCATTTGCGGCAGTACGGCGCGCAAGTATTTGATCAGGCTGCGCTGCATGGCCGAGGCGCGCGGCGGGTCGGTTTCGATCAAATGTTCGACCGAGGCCAGGGTGTTGAACAGGAAGTGCGGTTCGACCTGGGCCTGCATCATCTGCATCTTGGCTTCGCTGAGCTGGCGCTGCATGGATTCGCGCTCGGCGGCGGCGTTGGCCGTGATGGTCTGGGCTTCGGCCCGCTTCTTGCCGCCCATCAGCGCCTTGGTGCCGAACAGCGCCAGGACCAGCAGCGACACGAAGCTCTTGAACCAGGTGGATGCCTGGCGGTGGTAGCGGGTCACTTTCTGCTCGGCCGCGTCATCCACCGCTTCCTCAATGGCGTTCGACAACTCCTCGCCGATCTGGGGCGGCAGGTCGATGTGGACTTCTTCGCCGGGCAGGTTGGGCAGGGCGGGCGTGGCGGGGGAAACTGGTTTGGCGTGCTTGCCTGGCTTGCCGGGTAATTCTGGCGGCGCCGGTGGTTCAGCGGGCGCAGCGGCTTCCGGCGGTTCGGGCGGCTCGGCCGGCGCCGGCACGGCGTGGCCGTCGGAGGCATTCTTGTCCGTGCCCGGCGCCGATGCGCTCGCGCTGGCGCCGTCCTTGCGCAGTTTTCCCCTTGGATTGAAGTGGATGCCGCTGTCGTCGATCAGGATGTTGGTTTCGCCGTTCTTCCGGTTGGGGCGCTTGGGCGTGTTCACGACCACTTCCTCATCCGGACTGGACGAGAACAATTCCTCCTGAAGGATGGAACCTGCAATCAGCATCAGGGCGGCAAACATCAGGAACTTCCACCAAGACAACTGGGTTACCCAAGTCGCGGTCGCGTCGAAGCTGCGGTGCAGCCAGGCGGCGAGGCCTTTCAGGATTTCTTGGATTTTCGGCAAGGGCAACATGTAAGGCTTTCAAGTCAGCAATTGGTCAAGCATGGAGCAAGTGTAGCGAAAGCCCATATCTTGGTGCCATGCAATTGCGACAGGCTGCAGGAAAAGGGGACTGAAATGGAGTGGTGTGGCCTCGGTTGCTTGGCGGGCGAAAAAGGCCTTGCCAAGTTCGCTGTGCCTTTGCTATAGTTCGCCTCCCCGCTGAAACGCACGCAAAATAATGCTGTAGCGAAGTAAGTCGAGGCGCTGATAAAACAGTGTAGTAGTTGACGAAATAAGCGAAGTGCTTCATACTCTTCTTTCTCTGCAGCTGACAAACAAAACGCTTTGTCGAATAACGCAGAGGATAGTACCGAATAAGTTCTTTAACAATTCACAGTCGATAAGTGTGGACGTTTGATGGAAGTGCACGCGGAGCTAGTCTCCGTGATACTTAAAATATCAAATGTTCACAAGAAATAAATTAATAGGATACTCGCAAGAGTAGCCTGTCAGTATTTTGAGTGAGCAAACACCTCGCAATGCGAGGGGTTTGGACTGATTAAAAGGTCCGACCATGGCAGAAATGCCAAACAAACAGAGATTAAACTGAAGAGTTTGATCCTGGCTCAGATTGAACGCTGGCGGCATGCCTTACACATGCAAG
>NZ_JBYSZG010000020.1:0-101923 GCF_058786935.1 Rugamonas sp. FW305-51 | reverse complement strand
GGCCTCGGGTGGGCTGGCAGGTGGGGGAGGCGCCCGGCGTACCTGGGCAATATATATTCTGCGGGCAATAAAAAACCGGGCCCTGGGGCCCGGTTTCGGTTGATGCCGGCGCGCCGATGGTTCAGGCGCGGCGGCGGTGGCCGCTGATATGGCCGTGTTTCTTGTGATGGCTGCTCGACGCTGTGACTATTTTGCCTTCTTCTTCTGGTCCGGCAATAAAGCGGCGGATATTGAGCGCATCCATCAGGCGCGCCGAACTGGCCTTGGCATTCAGTAATACCAGGGTGGCGTTCTTGCCGGCCGATTTAATGCGCATGATCAGGCAGCGGCCCGCCTCTTCCGTATAGCCGGTCTTGGACATGCCGATATCCCAACCCTTGGCGCCCACCAGGCGATTGGTGTTGTGATATTCGACCTTGCGGCCTTTGATGTTAATCACATCCTTGGCATCGGTCGTGATGCGGCGGATTTCCGGGTAGGCGGCGGCGGCCGTGGCCATCTTGACCAGGTCGGCGGCCGTCGACTTGTTGTTCGGCGACAGGCCGGTCGGCTCTTCGATCACGGTCTGGGTCAGGCCCAGGGCGTGGATCTTGGCCTTGACGGCGGCCGCGAACGCGGTCGGACCACCGGGATAGGTGCGGGCCAGCGAGGCGGCGGCGCGGTTGTCGGACGACATCAGGGCCAGTTGCAACACGTCGCGGCGGGCGATCTCGGCACCCACCGGCACGCGCGAGGTGCTGTGCTTGAGGGTGTCGACGTCCGTCTTGTCGATGCTGATCATGGCGTCCATGTCAGGCTTGGAGTCCAGTACCACCATCGCCGTCATCAGCTTGGTCAGCGAGGCGATCGGTACTTGCATGTTGGAATTCTTTTCGAGCAGCACTTTGCCGGTGTCGTTTTCGACCACCAGCACAGACTGCGAACCGAGTGGTACTGCGCATGCAGCGACAGCAAACGAACTCAGTACTACAGCAACTATTTTCTTGAGCATGTGGTTTTAGGAGGAAAGAGGAGTCTATCGGACCGCAGGCTGCGGCGCGTCGCACAACATTTCTGGCAATGCGGCAATATTTTCCTGAGGATAGACAATAACATTAAAGTGAATTCTCGTCTATTGAACTTGGGCCAATCGAACCCGGCTGTCGCGCGCAGGACGCGGTCTTGGCCGCAACCTTGCCGCAAGCTGCCGGCGTGCAAGCATCGTGCCGTCATCCACGGTGGCGGCGGCATTCTTGTCCGGCGCGCATGCGCACGGATGGAAAAGTGCGCTCTGGTGTAGAATTCCGGCCGGATCAGGCAGGGCCGGCCAGCCCGGTCGGGCCTGCCCGCAACGGCTTGCCCTGCTTGGTGTATAGTCGCTGCATGCACAGCGTAGCGCCTCAGGCACCACATTTTGCTATTGAAATATTTTGTGAGCGTACATGAGTCTTGAAATTCGTATTGCTGCTTCGACAGATGCTTTTGCAGCATGCAATGTCCTGCGACGTTCTATTACGGAATGTTGTGTGCTGGATCATAAGAACGATCCAGCCATCCTGGACGCCTGGCTGGGCAACAAGACGCCGCAGATGGTGGCGAGCTGGTTCAGTTCGCCCACCAATTTTTCGCTGGTGGCGCTGGAGGACGGCGTCGTCATCGGCGTGGCCCTGTTGACGGGGGCCGGCAAGCTGGCCCTGTGCTACCTGTTGCCCGAGGCGCGCAGCAAGGGCGCCGGCAAGGCCTTGCTGGCGCGCGTGGAACAGCAGGCGTGCAGCTGGGGTGTCAAGGCCCTGCAATTGCACAGTACGGCGACCGGCGAAGCCTTCTTCGCCAGCCAGGGCTATATCCACTCGGGCAAGGTGCGCTCGCCCTATGGCGTGGAAACGATCTTCTTCTGGAAGCAGCTGGGCGCAGGAGCACCCGACGCCAAGCGCAAGCGTTTTTGCAACTGCAATAACGGCTAGTTGCTCATGGCCGGCACCGTGAGCGGCAAGCGCAGTTCCACGGCCGTACCGGGCTGCAGCGGGGAAATCCGCAGGGTGGCCCCTATGCGCCGCGCCCGTAGCCGCATATTGGCCAAGCCGTGTCCGCGGCTGTCCGCATCGGGCTCGAATCCGCATCCATCATCACGTATCTGTGCCGAAAACGCATCCGTCGAAAAGTGCAGGTCGACCGTGACGGCGTGCGCGCCGGCATGGCGCAGGACATTGGTCAGCGCCTCCTGCAGGATGCGCAGCACTTGCAAGCCGTCGTGCGGGGCAATTGCCAGCTGCTCGGGCAGGTTGTGGTTGGTCCAGCGCAATGCCAATCCCACGCCCTTGCAGCGCGCTTCCATGCGGTAGCGGAAGTTGCCCAGCACGGGCAGCAGATCGGGCTCGTCCGGCGACAGGGCGTCGATCGCCAGCCGCATGTCATCCATACATTCCTGCAGCATGGCGACCGTTTGCGCCGTGCCGGCGTTGCCGCTCTGGACCAGCATCAAGGTCGATACCAGGGTCGAACCTACGCCATCGTGCAAATCCTGCATGATGCGCAGCCGCTCTTCGTTGGCCGCATGTTCGCGTTCGAAGCCGCGTAATCGCTGCTGGTTGGCGCGGCGTTCGCGCCAGAAGCGGATCAGGAGCCAGGCCCCGGCGCTGCTGGCGAGTACGCACAGCAGCATCAGCAGCAGGGCCAGCAGCACTTCCTTGCGCCATTTTTGCAGGTAATCGTCGGTGGCCAGGCCGACGCTGAAGTACAGGTTGCGCGGCAGTAGCAGGACCTGGTCGTCGAACACGCGTTGCAGCGAGATCAGCCGTTCGAGGCCATCGTAGCGGGAGCGGAACAGATAGCTGTCCGGCCGGTGCCCCGTGCGTACGTAGTCGCGCAGCCTGGGCGAGGGAATCAGGGTGCCCGTCATGCTGGCATCCTCGCGCAGGTTGGCATAGCGGGCGTAGACCAGTTCGTCGGCCGACGCCAGCGTCATGGCGCCGTGCGGCCCCACCCGTATCAGCGAAAAGGCATGGCCCAGCCGTTGCAAGTTCACTTCGGCGCAGACGATGCCGTCGAAGCGGCCGTCGGCCTTGCGCAGCGCGCGGGCGAACTGCACATGCCACTGCTGCGGGGCGGCGTCGTGCTGCGGCCGGCTCAGCGCCAGGCCAGGCGCCGTGCTGTCGCGCAGGGCAAGGAAGTAGTCCTGGTCGGCCACGCTGCTGCGCGCCCCTGCCTCCAGCGGCGGGCCGTAGCGTTGCCGGCCGGCCGCATCGTACACGCGCAGGGGGCGCAGCGCAGGCTGGCGGTCCTGCTGGCGCTGCAGCAGCGCGGCCAGCGGTCCGGCCGATTGCGGTTCGGGCAACTCGGCGATGTCGAGCGCCAGGCTGTCGAGCGCCATGTCGATCTCCCGGACGGTGGCCGAGATGTTTTCCTTCAGCACGGTGGACAGGTTGTGCGCCGTGTTGGCCGCGTGCTCCTGCTGCTGGCGGTAGCTCTGGCGCAGGAACAGCAGCAGGATGGCGCCGATCACGAGGTTGAGCACGATCACGGCGCCGATCACCTGGCGCGCCAGGGCCGGACGGGACGGCGGCGCGGCCGGCATTACAGCCAGCCCAGGGCGGTCGCTTCGTAGACGGCCTCGCCGCGCGAGTGCACGGCCAGCTTCTTGTAGATGTTCTTGACGTGGCGCGCCACGGTGTGGGGCGAAATCTCGTACAGGACGCCGATTTCGATGAAGGTCAGGCCCTTGGCCAGGGCCCGCAGCACTTCCATTTCGCGCCCGGTGAGCAGGCTGCGCGCCCGCAACGCGTCGCCGGCGCCGGGCGGGCGGCCCTGCAGGCGTTGCAGGATCTTGCGCGCGATCACGGGGCTGACGGGGGCGCCGCCGTCGCGCAGGGTGCGGATGCCGTCGAGCATGTCGGCCGGCGAGCTGTCCTTGAGCAGGTAGCCGCTGGCGCCCGCTTCGATGCTGGCCAGGATGTGGGCGTCGTCGCCGAACACGGACACCACCACCGCGTCGCATGCCGGATGGCGCCGCACGGCCTGGCGTATCACGTCCACCCCGTCCATGTCGGGCAGCCCGAGGTCGATCAGGTAGACGTCGGCCCGGCTCCGTTCCAGCATGGCCAGGCCATCGCGGCCGTTGGTGGCCGTGCCCACCAGCCGCATGTCCGCAGCGGCATCGACCATGGCCGCGTAGCGGCGCAGGAAGTCGCGGTTGTCTTCAATGATTGCGATAGTCGTTTGCATCTTGCCCTGCAATGTTGAAGCGTCGTCAATCGGCACATGGTAGCTGATGGATGAACCAAACTGCAACTTTGAAAGTGACGGACGGGCGCCGCCGCAGGGCGGCGGGGCATGAAAAAAGTTGGCTTCGGGCGGCGCGCGGAGGTTTCTCATTTCCCTCCGCTACGTTATAGTAAGCGCATTGTTTTTATAGGCAGCAATATGGTAACGCGCAGAACTTTTCTTCAACAGGGAATGGGCTTGACGGCCACCGCTTTCCTGGGCACGCCGCTGATCGGCTGTGCGGCGCGCAGCGTCACCCACACGGCGGCCGCGCCCGTGAAACCGGCCCCGCACGCGGCGGCCGCCAAGCCGGCCCGGCCCGTCACCCTGGCCCAGGCCGACACGCCGGCCCCGCCGGCCGAGCTGGCGCCGCCGCCGGACATCTTCGACGCCCAGGCGCTGGACCTGGAATTCTGGCTCAAGCCGCGCGTGATCGACGTGACGCGCCCGGCCAGCGGCGAACGGGCCAGGATACTGTACTGGAAGGATGGCGACATCATCGATTCGGCCTACCAGGAGCTGTGCCACCTGATGCGCGACGTGAACGGCAAGGAAACGGCGCCCATCGATCCCAAGCTGTTCGAGACGCTGTGGGGCACCCAGGCCTTCGTGGCCCGCTACGGCATCGAACAGCCGCTCGAGATCCTGTCGGGCTACCGCACCGCCAGTTCCAACCGCAAGCTGATCGAGGCCGGCGTGCCGGCGGCGCGCCAGTCGCTCCACATTTCGGGCCGGGCGGCCGACATCCGCATCGCCAACCTGAACGCGGAAGTGCTGGGCGGCCTGGTGCGCAGCTTCCGCCAGGGCGGGGTGGGCTTTTATTACCGGGCCGGCCCGCGTGGCGGCTGGATCCATGCCGATACCGGGCTCAAGCGCACCTGGCAGGGCTGAGCACGCGCCTGCGGCCCGTGTCGCGCACGGGGCGCGCACGCGTCGTGCACGGGCAGCTCACGTGTAGTAATAGGGCGGCAGCGGCACGTTGTCCTGCTGCGCCCGTTCCAATTCGTCGAGCTTGACGGGCCGTTCCCACCAGATGCGCCAGCCCAGTTGCTGGTCGCGCACCACGGCGGGATGCTCGTGCAGATAGCCGTCGATGAAGCGGGTGAATTCGGACTGGTAGACCGCGCCGCCGGGACCATACCAGCTGGGTCGGTGTTTCATGGCGTCCTCCTTGGCAGACTGGCTGCGTCACGTACTACCATGCTAGTCCTTTTTCGCCCCGTGTGCCGGGAGCGGATCGGGTAAACTAGGGCAACGAACTCAACCCGGGAAGACCATGCAGCAAAACAATGACAGCGGCGCGCCGCGCTTCAAGCCGGTGCCGTGGATGGCGCTGGAGGACGCGGCCGACGTCGAGCTGTGGATAGAGGAACACAACCGCAGCATGCAGGACCACATCGGCCGCCACGAAACCGGTTACGGCGTGTGCTTCACGCTGGCCGAAGGGGGCGAAATCTTCCTGCAGACCAGCCCGGACGGCGCCGTCATCCTCGATGTGACGCCGGAGGCGGCCTGGGTGGCGCCCCTGATCGCGGCCGTGGCCCGGATCGAGCCGCCCCAGGGGGCGCTGTGGGTGCTGCCGGACGACAAGCTGATCCAGCTGATGATAGGCTTGAGCAGCCTGATCGCCAGTTCCATGCTGGTGGTGGGCCATCCGTTCGGCCGCCGCCGTCACGCCGGCCTGGCGCGCTGAAGCGATCACCGACCACGGGAGCACCATGACGACACCGACCTGGCGCTTGATGGGACTGCTGCTGGCAGGCGCGCTGCTGGCGGCCGGGCCGGCCGCCGCGGCCGACCTGCTGGCCACCGTGCAGGCGCGCGGCACGCTGCGCGTGGCGCTCGAGGGCAGCTACCCGCCGTTCAATTTCAAGGACCCCAGGACGGGCGCCCTGGCCGGCTACGACGTGGACGTGGCGCGCCTGCTGGCGGGCCGGCTGGGCCTGAAGGCGGAATTCGTCAGCACCGAGTGGTCCGGCATCCTGGCCGGCCTGGCCGGCAACAAGTACGACGTGATCGTCAACCAGGTGGGCATCAACGCCAAGCGCGAGCTGGCCTTCGATTTTTCCCTACCCTACACTTATTCGACCCCGCAGCTGATCGTGCGCAAGGACGAGCCGGCCAACTATGCGAGCCTGGCCGCGCTCAAGGGCAAGCGGCTGGGGGTGGGGCAGGGCAGTGTGTACGAACAGCAGGCCAGGAGCGTGCCCGGGATCGAAGTGCGCAGCTACCCGGCCGCGGCCGAGACCATGCAGGACCTGGCCGCCGGGCGCATCGACGCGGCCCTGAACGACAGCCTGATGGTGGCCTGGCTGCTGAAAAACACGCGCCTGCCGCTGAAGGCCGGGGCCCGCGTGGGCCAGCTGGAACGGATGGGCATCCCTTTCCAGCGCGGCAATCCCCGTTTCAAGGCCGCGCTCGACAAGGCGCTGGCCGAGGCCGGCGCGGACGGCAGCCTGCAGGCCATTTCGCTCAAGTGGTTCGGCACTGACGTCAGCCGGGCCCCCTGAGATGGAGATCCTGGCCCTGCTGCGTGAAGCGGCGCCGGCCATGTTGCGCGGCACCGGCTACACGCTGCTGTTCGCGCTGGCGGCCATGCTGGGCGGGCTGCTGCTCGGTTTTCCCACCGCCGTGTTGCGCGGCCTGCCGTGGCGCGCCGTGCGCTGGCCGGCCGCCCTGTATGTGAGCGTGATGCGGGGTACGCCGCTGCTGGTGCAGATCTTCGTGCTGTATTACGGCTTGCCCAGCGCGGGCATCGAATTTTCACCCGTCACGGCCGGCGTGCTGGCGCTCAGCCTCAATGCCGGCGCCTACCTGTCGGAAAGCCTGCGCGGCGCCATCGCCGCCGTCGGGCCCGGGCAGTGGGCCGCCAGCTACAGCCTGGGCCTGGGCTACTGGCGCACCCTGTACCATGTGGTGCTGCCGCAGGCGCTGCGGGTGGCCGTGCCGGCCATGAGCAATACCCTGATCAGCCTGATCAAGGATACCTCGCTGGTGTCCGTCATCACCATGACGGAGCTGATGCTGGCCACCAAGGACGTGATCGCCGTGACGTTTCGCCCCTTGCCCCTGTATCTGGCGGCGGCCGCCGTCTACTGGCTGCTGAGCCTGGCGTTCGAGGCCGTGCAGCGGCGCGCCGAGCGCCGCTTGAACCGGGCCCATCGCTAGCACACTGCGCAGGACGCTCGACAGGGTCGGACTTAAATGCTAGGCTTGAATCGCCGAAATTTATTATCCTAATTGCATGACTTAGCCATTGCGCGCCTGGCGCGGAAGGGAATCATGGACGACGAATCGCAGGCGGCCAGCCGGCCCGGGCGCCACGCCACCATGGCGGCCATGCTGGCGCCGCTGGCCGACATGGCCGTGCCGCTGGCGCCGGGCGCCGGCGCCGCGCTGGCCGCGCAGGCAGGCAACAGTCCGCTGACGCCGGAACGGCTGCGGCTGGAGCAGGAGCATGCCTATTTCAACGATATCTACCTGCTGGCGCCGGTCGGCTATTTCGTGCTGGGGCTGGACACGACGATATTGCAGATGAACCTGGTGGGCGCAGACCTGCTGGGCGTGCCGCGCCAGAATCCCGAGCGCGTCCATTTCCGCAACTTCGTCTGCCCCCGTTTCCTGGCCGATTTCGACCGCTTCGTGCAGGCCGCCGTCAACAGCAGCGACGCCCAGCGCTGCGACTTGCAGTTGCTGCGCGCCCACGAGCAGCACGGCTTTCCGGCCACGCTGCGCGCCAGCGCCGACCTGGGCGGCCAGGCGTTCCGGGTGGTGCTGGAGCTGGCCGAGGGCAAGCTGGCCGCGCTCGAGCGCAGCGAGGAGCGGTTCCGGCGCATCGTCCACACGGCCGAGGAAGGCATCTGGGAAATCGACGACCAGGCCCGCACCAGCTTCGTCAATCCCAAGATGGCCGCCATGCTCGGCTATACCATCGAGGAGATGCTCGAGCAGCCGCTGGTCAACTTCATGGACGAGGAGGGCCGCACCATCCTCGAGCGCAACATCGCGCGCCGCCGCGACGGCATCGCCGAGCGCCATGAATTCAAGTTCCAGCGCAAGGATGGCAGCGAGCTGTGGGCCACGCTGGCCACCAATCCCATCTTCGATCCGCAAGGCCTGTACCTGGGGGCGCTGGCGCTGGTGACGGACATCACGGCGCGCCGCGAGACGTCCGAGCTGATCTGGCGGCAAGCCAATTTCGACGCCCTCACGGCCCTGCCCAACCGCCACATGTTCCAGGACCGGCTGGGCCAGGAAATGAAGAAGGCGCGCCGCGAAGGGCTGTTCCTGGCCCTGCTGTTCATCGACCTGGACGGCTTCAAGCAGGTCAACGACACGCTCGGCCACGCCCAGGGCGACGCCCTGCTGGTGGAGGCGGCCAGCCGCATCGGCGCCTGCGTGCGCGCTTCCGACACGCTGGCCCGGCTGGGGGGCGACGAATTTACCATCATCCTGTCGGGGCTGGACCATGTGTCCAGCGTGGAGCGTATCGCCCAGAACATCCTGGCCAACCTGAACCGGCCGTTCCAGCTGGGCGAACAGCAGGGCCGGGTGTCGGCCAGCGTGGGCATCGCCCTGTTCCCGTCCGACGCGGACGAGCCGGACGAGTTGCTGCGCCACGCCGACCAGGCCATGTACGCGGCCAAGCACGGCGGGCGCAACCGCTACAGCTATTTCACGCCGGAATTGCAGCACGCGGCCCAGGCCAGGCTGCGGGTGGGCCAGGACTTGCGGCTGGCCCAGGCCCAGGGCCAGTTCGAGTTGCACTACCAGCCCATCGTCAGCCTGCGCAGCGGCACCATCGAGCGGGCCGAGGCGTTGCTGCGCTGGCGCCATCCCGAGCGCGGCCTGCTGGCGCCGGCCCAGTTCCTGCCGCAGGCTGAATCGGGCGGCCTGATGCTGGGCATGGGCGACTGGGTGTTCCGCCAGGCCGCCGCCCAGGCCCGGCTGTGGCAGCAGCGCTTCGGGGCCGGGTTCCAGATCAGCGTCAACCTGTCGCCGGGCCAGCTGCGCGGCGAGCCGGCCCTGTACCGGGGCTGGCAGGAATGCGTGCAGGCGCTGGGCTTGCCTGCGCGCAGCATCGTGCTCGAGATCGGGGAGGGGGTGTTGCTCGACAGCGCCAGCCCGGTGGTGGCGCGGCTGCGCGCCTTGCGCGAGATGGGCTTGCAGGTGGCGCTGGACGACTTCGGCACCGGTTACTCCTCGCTGGCCCACCTCAAGCATTTCGACATCGATTATCTCAAGCTCGACCACAGCTTCGTGCGCGAGCTGGCGGCCGACACGGGCGACCTGGCCTTGTGCGAAGCGGTGATCGCCATGGCCCATAAACTGGGCTTGCGGGTGGTGGCGGAAGGGGTGGAGACGGCCGCCCAGCGCGAACTGCTGGCGCTGGCCGGCTGCGACTTCGGGCAAGGCTATGTGTATGCGCAGGCGCTGCCGGCGGACCAGTTCACGGCGCTGGCCGAGCGCGGCCTGCCGCCCCCGGCGCCGGCCTGATCAGCGCAGGCCCAGCAGCGAAACGACGCGCTCGCGGCTGATGCCGGCCAGGGCCGACGTGATCGACAGCAGCGACTGGTAGCCGGGCTGGCTGGTGGTGGTGACGAAATTCTGCGCCACCTGGCCCATGCCGGCCTGGTCGGTGCCCGCCGTCGCGGCGACCGGCAGCGCGCTGCTGGCCTGGCTCAGGGCGCCGTTGACGGCAGCGATCGCCTGTTCCACCTGGGCCAGTGCCTGCACCACTTGCTGCAAGGTCTGGCGCAGGGCATCGGCGTCCGACGTCTGCCAGCTGTCGGGATCGATGGCCGGCGCTTCCGGTTCGGCCTTGATCCGGTTCAGCTGGCCGGCCGGGAAGCGGATGCCGCCACCTTGCACGGCAAAGCTGTCGCGCACGCCGGCCCAGTCCCCTTCCGCAGTGGAAAACGCCAGGTTGCCGTCGTCGTCGGTCGATACCCGCACCCCGGCCGGCGCCAGCGCCTCGTCGAAGCGCTGGGTGATGTCGTCGTCGCTCAAGCCCGGTTCCAGGCTCACCGAGCGCAGGCTCTGGGCGCTGGCGCCGACGGCGATGGCCAGCACTTCGCGCCCGCCGCTGCGCAGGTGGGCCAGGTTCATGCCGCGCACCGTGAAGCGCTGCTGCGACGGCTTGCGGCCGTAGGCCAGGCGGGCGTCGAGCGTGCCGCCGGAGGCGCTGTGGCGCGTGCGCCAGGTGCTGCTGAACTGGCGTACGCGCGCTTCGATGGTGCCGTCGCGTACCTGGTGGGCGGCCAGCTTGGCCGACAGGTCCGACTTCAGGCTGCGCAGCTGGGCCGCGCTCTGTTCCAGGAAGTCCAGCGCCTGCTGGGCGCCGGAAATGTCGCCCTGCTGCGGCACGTTGCCCTGGTTGATGCCGCGCCGCAGCGGGGCGGCCGCCGTGGGCGTGGGCGTGACGGGGGTGGCCGTGGCCGCGCGCTCGCCGTCCAGCCCCAGCGCGGTGCCATCGGCCGGACCGGCGCCGGCGCCGGCGAGACCGGGGGCGCTGGCGGTGGGGGAGAGGGTTTGAGCGATTTGCATACGGATTACAGGACGTTAAACAGGGACAGGCCGCTGACCTTGGCGTAAGCCTTGTACGACGATTGCAACGCCAGGTTGTAGCCGTTCAGTTCGGTGGCCGCCAGGCCATAGTCGAGCTGGCCCAGCGTGGTCAGCGCGGTCTGGTTCGACAGGCTGACGTTGGCGTGGTTGTTGGCCAGCGTGGTGAGGATGTTCTGGGCCCCGCCGAAGTCGGCGATCTTGCCGGAAATGAGGTCCAGCGTGCTGCTGGTGCCGTCCAGGTTGGCGCTCAGGGCCGCCTTCAGCGATGGCGTGGCCGGCGTCACGCCGGGCGCGCTCAGTTCGGCGATCGAGGTGTCCATCTGGTTGAGCAGGGTTTCCAGGCCCGACACGTCGACGTTGGCCACCTGGGTGACGCCATTGCCCACCACCACCTGCTGCTGGCCGGTGTTGCCGGTGTAAGTGTAGCGCGAACCGATGGCGGCGGCCGGGTCGTAGGTGATGGCCTGGGTATTGGTCAGGGTGCCGGAGAAGATGTAGCGCCCCTCCTGGTCCTTGACGTTGGCGCCGTAGAACAGGCTGTCGCGCAGCGAGCTCAGGGGCGTGACCATGGAGCCGAGGTCGGCCGCCGCGTTGCCGCCGTCCGAGGCCCACACCAGCAAGTCCTGGGCCTGGTTGATGTCGGCCGTCATGGAAGTCAGATAGGTCTCGTTCTTTTCCAGGCGGATCTTGATGGCGCCGATGTTTTCCCGGTACTGGCCGACGATGGCCTCTTCCCGGGTCAGGCGCGACAGGCGCACATTGGTGACCGGGTCGTCCGAGGGCAGCTGGATCTTGTTGCCCGAGGCCATCTGGTCGGTCAGCTGGGCCAGCTTGTCCTGGTTGAACTGCAAGCCGCGGTTCATGGTGGCTTGGAACTGGCTGGTGGCGATACGCATCGTGGACTCCTTAACCGAACATCTGCAGGGTGGACTCGAACAGGGTGTTGGCGACGGCAATCACCTTCATGTTGGCCTGGTACATATTCTGGTATTCCACCAGATTGATCGCTTCCTCGTCCGAATTGACGGCGCTGGTCGACTTCCAGTCGTCCTCGGCCTGCTGGCGGATGGTGGTGGCCGTGTTGAGCAGCGACTGGTTCTGCGCGCTGTCGATGCCCAGCTTGCCCACCAGCTGGGTGTCGGCGTCGCCCAGCAGCACGCTGCCGATCGAGCTCAGGTTGACGCTCTGGTTCTTGATGTCGATCAGTTGCTGCAGGTTGCTGCTGTCGCCGGGCGTGCCGTCGGTCGAGAAGGCCAGGTCGGCCGCCTTGAAGCCGGCCGTCGTCTCGAGCAGGCCGGTGGCGCTGGCCGGGTTGTACACCAGCAGCGGGCCGCCGGGATTGCCGGCCGCGTCGAAGCCGGCCGCCAGTTGGGTGTTGACCTTGTCGGCCAGCTGGCTGGCCATGTCGGCGATCGATTGCTGCAGCGGCTTGAGGGTGTTGGTCTGGTAGTCGCTCAGTCCGCCCAGCTGGCCGCCCACCTTGGTGTCGTCAAGCTGGAACTTGGTGTTGGCGAAGCTGACCGTCAGCACCGGGCTGCCGGCGCTGGTGTCGAAGGTCATGGTGGCGGCCAGGTTGCCCGCCACCAACGGCTGGCCCCCCTTGAGCGACACGCTGCGGCTGCCGTCCGGGTTTTCATTCACTTCCAGCGCCACCTGGTTGGACAGGCCGTCGATCAGCTGGTCGCGCTTGTCGATCAGGGCCGAGGTATTGGTGCCCAGCACGCCCACGGCCGCGATCTGCTGGTTGAGCGAGGCGATGCCCTGCAGCGTCTGGTTGATCTGGGGCAGGATGGCGTCGCGCTGCTGCTGGATCGAGATCAGCTGGTTGGCCGTCACGTTGTAGATGCTGTTGATGTGCTGCGACATGGCGCCGGCCGCCGTCACCACCTGCTGGCGCAGCGGGGTGGAGGTGGGGTCGACGCCGGCCGCGTTGAGGGCCTTGAAGAACTGGTCGACGCCGGCGCTGATGCTGGACTGGCTGTCGTTCATCACCCGTTCCATCTGGGTCAGGTAGGGCTGGACCTGGGTATGGGTGCCGAGCGCGGAATTGGCGCGCCACATCTGCTGGGTCTTGTAGGCATCGCTGAAACGCAGCAGGGCCGACACCTGCACGCCGTTGCCGGGCAGCTTGCTGCCCGCGTCCGGCTGCACGGCCGCCAGCAGCAAGCCCTGGCGGGTATAGCCCTTGGTCTGCAGGTTGGCGATGTTCTGGCTGGACGTGTTGAGGGCGGCCTGGGCAGCCAGGGCGCCGGTCAGCCCGTTATAGGAGATGCTCATAATGCAAGGGTCTTTCCTGGTTGAGGCCTGCGGCCGCGGCGGCTGGGCGCCGCCCGCGTCAGCGGTCCGTTAACGCTACAGGGCGACCATTTATTGCCGCCGATTAAGAGGAAATGCCGTTTTTTCCGTGCCGGCCACGGTGCTGGCCGTCTGCCCCGGGGCGGCAGCCGGCGGCGCGGCCGGCGGCAGCAGCTGGCGCAGGATGGCGTCGGCGATGCCGAAGGCGCGCTGGCCGGCCATCTTGTCGGCCACCAGGTTGTCGGCCAGGTCCAGCATGTCGCTGGTGACGGGATCCTTGAACACGCTGTCCTCGCCGGCCAGGGCACGGGTGCCGGCCCGCATCTGGTGCAGCATGTGGCCGATAAAGAAGCTTTCGAACTTGACGGCCGCGCCGGTGGCCTTGCCGCGGTAGTCGGCGTCGGCGGCGCTCTCGCCGGGGGCCGGCGGCGCCGGCGGCGTGTCGCTCAACTGGTCGACGGTGCCCAGGCGCAGCGTGCTGGGATCGAATGGGGTGTGCATGGGCTTCCTCAGATGACGACCAGTTCGCCTTCGATGGCGCCGGCCTGGTCGAGCGCCTGCAGGATGGCCATGATGTCGTCCGGCGAGGCGCCCAGGCTGTTGATGACGTCGATGATGGCCTGCAGCTTGGCGCCGGCCGGCCACTTGAACATCTGGCCCGAGCCCTGGTCCACCGACACCTGCGACTGCGGGGTGGTGGTGGTGCTGCCCTGGCTGAAGGGGGCGGGCTGGCTGACCTTGGAGCTTTCCGAGATCACCACCTTGAGCGAGCCGTGGGTGACGGCGGCGGCCCGTACCCGCAAGCCGTCGGCGATCACCACGGTGCCGGTGCGCGAGTTGAACACCACCTTGGGCACGTCGTCGCCCACGTCGATGGCCAGCGTTTCGAGCTTGGCCATGAAGGCCACGCGCTGGGTCGGGTTGGCCGGGGCGACCACGTCGATGGTGGTGGCGTCGGCCGTGGTGGCGATGTCGCCGAACTTGCGGTTGATGGTGTCGACGATGTTGATGGCCGTCTGGAACTGGGGGTGGCGCAGCGACAGGCGCACCGTGGGCCGGGTGGCGAAGTCGGTGCTGATCTCGCGTTCGATGGTGGCGCCGCTGGGGATGCGGCCCGAGGTGGGGGTGTTGACGGTGACCGACGAGCCGCTCTTGCCCGTCGCGTTCAGCCCGCCCACCACCAGGTTGCCCTGGGCCAGGGCATACACTTCGTTGTCGGCCGCGCGCAGCGGCGTGAGCAGCAGGGCGCCGCCGCGCAGGCTCTTGGCGTCGCCCATGGACGAGACGGTGACGTCGATGTTCTGGCCCCGGCGGTAGCCCTGGGGGAACACGGCGCTGACCATGACGGTGGCCACGTTCTTGCTTTTGGCGTCAGTGCCGTCGGGCACCTTGACGCCGAACTGCTTGAGCATGTTGATCACGGACTGGCTGGCGAACTTGACCTGGGTCGAGTCGCCGCTGCCGTTCAAGCCCACCACCAGGCCGTAGCCCACCAGCGGGTTGTCGCGCATGCCTTCGATGCTGACCAGGTTGCGCAGCACCTGGGCCGCGCGGGCCGGCGCCACGGCGCCCAGCATGGCGCACAGCAGCACGGTGCAAGAGAAGAGGGTGGAGCGGGGCAAAGTCATGGCGGCGGCCTCAGAAAGGCATCAATGGACCGTTGAAGAAGCGCGTCAGCCAGCCCGGGCTCTGGCTGTCGGCCAGCGTGCCCTGGGCGGAATAGGCGATGCGGGCGTTGGCGATGCGCTGCGACGACACCTGGTTGTCGGCGTCGATGTCGGCCGCCCGCAGGTAGCCGCGCAGGCGCACGAATTCCTCGCCCTGGTTCAGGGTCAGGCTTTTCTCGCCGGCCACCCGCAGCAGGCCGTTGGGCAGCACTTCCTGCACGATCACGGTGATGGCACCCGTCAGCGCGTTCTGCTGGGTGCTGGTGGCGTCGCCGGCGAACGAGCGCTGGGCCGAGGTGTCCAGGCCCAGCTTGGGCAGCGTCTTGCCCAGCACGCTGGGCGCGGTGACGGAGGCCGCGCTGTCCTTGGAGAAGCTGGTGCCGGCCTTCTTGCTGGCCTGGGTGGTTTCGAGCAGGTTGACGGTGACCACGTCGCCCACCCGGAACGCGCGCGAGTCCGACGTCAGCGACAGCGTCAGGTCGGCGCTGAACACGCCGCCCGAGGTGCCCTTGGGGCCGACGAAGCGCGACACGGCCGGCGGTTCGTCCATGGGCCCGGGCCGCACGGGCGGCGGCGCCAGGCTGGCGCAGCCGGCCAGGCCCAGGGCCAGCAGCGCGCACGCGGGCAGGGCGGCTTGCATCAGCGGGCCGCCTGCGACAGGTATTGCAGCATGTTGTCGGCCGCCGTCAGCACCTTGGTGTTCATCTCGTAGGTGCGCTGGGCGGCGATCATGTCGACCATCTCTTCGACCACCTGGACGTTGGAGCCTTCCAGCGCGCCCTGTTTGAGCTTGCCCAGCTGGGCTTCGCCCGGCTTGCCTTCCGTGGGCGTGCCGCTGGCGGCCGTTTCCTGGAACAGGTTCTCGCCCAGGGCCAAGAGGCCGGTGGGGTTGATGAAACTGGTCAGGGTCAGCTGGCCCAGTTCGCTGCCGGCCGTGTTGCCGGGAATGGTGGCCGTGACCATGCCGTTCTCGCCGATGGTGATGGCGGTGGCGTTGGCCGGCACCGTGATCTGCGGGATCAGGGGCAGGCCGTGGGCGTTGACGAGGATGCCGTTGGCGTCCACCTGCAGCTGGCCGGCCCGGGTGTAGGCCGTCTCGCCGTTGGGGCGGCGCACGGACAGGAAGCCGTTGCCGGTGATGGCCACGTCGAGCGCGTTGCCCGTCGTTTGCAGGCTGCCGGTGGTAAACACCTTCTGCGTGCCCACCATGTGGGTGCCGTTACCGAGCTGCACGCCGGACGGCGCCAGCGTGTTGTTGTCGGCGCGCTGGGTGCCCGGCTGCTGCTCGATCGAGTAGAACAGGTCCTCGAACATCACGCGGTCCTTCTTGAAGCCGACCGTGTTGACGTTGGCCAGGTTGTTGGCGATGGCCTGCAGTTTCTCATCCTGGGCCTGGACCCCGGTCTTGCTGATCCACATTGCTGGATTCATGGTATTCCCCTGTAATGGTTACGCGGGCGCTCAGGCGCCCATCAGCTTGTTGCCGGACTGGACGTTGGTATCGGCCGCCGTCAGCAGCTTCATCTGGATTTCAAAGGTGCGGTTCAAGCTCATGGTGGCCACCATTTCCTCCACGGCCGACACGTTGCTGCCTTCCAGGTGGCCGGCCCGCACCAGCACGGTGGGGTCGGTGGGCAGGGGCTGGCCGTTGCGGGCCACCAGCAGGCCGGCTTCGTTCTTGGTCAGCTCCGAGCTTTCCGCCTTGACCAGCTTGAGCTTGTCGATGGTCTGCATGATGGCCGTGCCGGGACTCTGGATCGACACGGTGCCGTCCTGGCCGATGGCGATCTTGGTGTATTCGGGCACGGCGATGGGGCCGCCCTCGCCGAGGATGGTGTTGCCGTTCACCTTGAGCGTGCCGTCGGCGTCGAGCGTGATGGCGCCGGCCCGGGTGTAGGCTTCGCCCGTGGGACCCTGGACGGCGAAGAAACCGTCGCCGCTGATGGCCACGTCCAGTTCGCGGCCGGTGGCCTTGAGGGTGCCGGGCCGGGTCGAGACGGCGTTGGCCTGCAGTTGCGACATGTGGCGGTCGTCGTAGCCGTAGCCGGACAGGGGCTGGGCCGTGGACAGTTCCATGTTGGCGCGAAAGCCGCCCGTGTCCATATTGGCCAGGTTGTTGGCGTGCACCTGTTGTCCGCGCAGGGCCCGTTCGGCCCCGCTCATGGCGGTGTAGATCAAGGCATCCATGGCGGCCTCAGATTGCCTGCATCAGCGACTGCATCATGGTGCTTTCCGTCTGGATCACCTTGGAATTGGCCTGGTAGTTGCGCTGCGACGTCATCAGGCCCACCAGCTCGGAGGTAATGTCCACGTTCGACTGTTCCAGCGCGCTGGTGTTGAGCGAACCGGCCATGCCGCTGCCGGGCGTGGTCACCAGGGCCGTGCCGGAACCGGTGGAGGCGATCCAGCTGGTGTCGTTGACGGACTCCAGCGCGCCTTCGTCGGGGAAGGTGGCGATGGCGATCTTGCCCACCGACTGTTTCTGGCCGTTGGTGTACTTGGCGATGACGGAACCGTCGGTCGCCAGGTCGACCCCGGCGAAGGTGCCCGAGGCGTAGCCGTTGACGGCGTTGGTGGAGGTGGTGGCCTCGCCGGCGAACATGGTGGTGCCGGTGTAGTCGATATCGACGGTCTTGAGGGCGGCGCCGGAAGGGGTGGTGATGGCCGTCAGGTCGAGCGCATACTGGCCCACGGGCGGGCCGGCCGGGGCCGTCAACTGGCCGGTGGTGGTATCGAAGCCCAGCGTTTCCGAGGCGCCGGTGTCGGTGCCGTCGAGCACATAGTGCACCAGCACGCTTTCAGTGGGGGCGGCCGGCGCCTGCGCCACGAAATACTGGGTCAGCGTGTGCTGGCCACCCAGGGTGTCGTACACGATGGAGGACTTGGACATATTGAACGTGGTGGGGTCGGCCAGCACGGCCGTGGCCGCGTCGGGCGCCACCCAGGCGTTGGCCGGCGGGGTCCAGTCGGCCGACAGGTTGCCCACATAGCTCATCTTGTCGGACGGCACGGCCGGGATCTGGCCGGTGGGGATGGCCAGGTCGCCCAGCGCGCCCAGGATGGTGCTGGGCGGCTTGAGGCCGAAGCCCTGCACGCGGCGCCCGGTGGCGTCCACCAGGAAGCCGGACTTGTCGGCGTCGAAGATGCCGACCCGGGTGTACTGGGTCTCGTTCTGCGCCGTCTTGGTAACGAAGAAACCGCGGCCATTGATCGAGGCATCGAGCGAGCGGCCCGTGTTGAGTACGCCGCCGGACAGGCCGATGCTTTGCGTGACAGACCCGATTTCCGTGCCGGTCGGCTGGCTGCCCGCCACCAGTGCCGAAAAGTTGGCGCGTCCGGACTTGAAGCCGAAGGTCCCCGCGTTGGCGATGTTGTGGCTGACGGTGTCGAGCTGCTCGTTGATGGCCTGGATGCCAGACAATGCGATATCGAAACTCATGACGGAGTCCTTTCTTAGAGACTAGATTGAGTGGCGGAAGCGGAGGCGACGGATTTGCCGTTGAAGGCGGTAATGGCGGTGGGCGCCACGTCGCCCACATGGGCGACGCTGATGACGATGCTGCCGGTGGGCGACAGGCGCACGCTGTTGAGGCGCCCGGCCAGGTCGATCGGCGGCACTTCCTTGGTGCTGGTCTGCACCGACATGGTGTAGGTGCCCGGCGGCAGGCCCAGCGCCGTGGGGTCGATGGCGAACGGCACCGTGCCGGCCGCCTGCACGCCCAGGTTCACATTGTGCTTGTTGCCGGCTGCGTCGGTCAGCACCAGCGTGGTGCTGGTGCTGGTGCTGCCCAGGGTCATCTGGCCATGCACGGTGCTGTTGTCGAGCGTGACGGTGGAACTGGTGGCCATCACGTCCGAACCGACCTGGGCCCCCAGGGCCAGCACTTGCATGCTTTGCAGCACGCTGGCGTTGGCGCTGGTCAGGGTCGACAGGTTCTGCAGCGACTCCGTCTGCGACAGCTGGGTCAGCTGGTTGATGAACTGGCTGGGGTCGGTGGGCGACAGCGGATCCTGGTTCTTGATCTGGGCCACCAGCAGCTTGGTAAACATGTCCTGGGTCTGGCTGGCCGTGTTGCCCGTGATGTTGGTGGCGCCGGTGTTGCCGGCGCCGGCGGCGGCATTGTTGAGGAGGCTCGTTTGCATGGCTTAACCTTCACCGAGTTTAAGGAGGGATTGTTGCATGGTGCGGATGCGCCCCAGCACTTCGACATTGGTCTCGAAGGCGCGCGAGGCCGACATCATGTCGGTCATCTCGGCCACCTGGTTGACGTTGGGATAGAACACCATGCCGTCCGCGTTGGCCATCGGATGGCCCGGGTCGTACACCTTGCGCAGCGGCTCGCTGGACTCGACCACGTCGAGCACCTGCACCTTGCCGCTGGCCGCGTCCATGGCGTCGATCGACTCCGTCATGACGGCCGCGAACACGGGCTTGCGGGCACGGTACGTGTCGGCCTCGGTGCCGGCCACGGAATCGGCGTTGGCCAGGTTGCTGGCGATGGTGTTGAGGCGCACGGTCTGGGCCGCCATGGCCGAACCGGCAATCTCCGAAATACTCTTGAATGACATGGCGTCTCCTGGCGCGCGGCGCCGCTTATTGTCCGTTGATGGCCTTGGCCAGGCCCTTCAGCGTCATATTGATGAAGGTCAGGCTGGTCTGGAAGTCGTTGGCATTCTGGGCGAAGGCGGCCTGCTCGACCCCGATCTCGACCGTGTTGCCGTCGCGGCTGGGGTGGTAGGGCACGCGGTACAGGGCGTTGCCGTCGCTGTCGAAAGCGGGCACGCCGTCGGCCGCCTCCTGGGTGCTGGCCAGCATGGCGCCGAAATCCATGTCCTGGGCCTGGAAGCCGGGCGTGTTCTCGTTGGCGATGTTGGAGGCCAGGATGCGGGTGCGCTCGGCCCGCAATTGCAGCGCTTCCGGGTGCAGGCCCACGGCATCCTTGAAATTAATCCCCATCTGTCTTCCCCTGTTTCTTGGCAATGAACGCGGTGGTGGGCACGGCAACGGCCCCTCCCCATGTAAAATGGCGGCCGACGGCGTCACGCGCCCCCGCCGCTCCTGGCATCATAGTAGAGGTATTGCTCATGCTCAACAAATCTATTGTAACCCGATCCGGCCTGATGTTGCTCAACGGAATTTTCACGTTGGCCCAGGCGGCCGCGCCCGGTCCCGAGCAAGTGCTGGCCCAGGTCCAGCTGGCGGCCCGCGCCCATGTACTGGCGCAGGCCGCCAGCGCCGGGCTGAGCGCGCCGCAGGCCGAGGTGAGTGTGGTGCGCGGCAGCCGGCCGCTGGCCGCCTGCGCCCGGGCCGTGACGGTGGAGGCGGTCGACACCCGGCTGCCGGCGCGCATGCGCTTTGCGGCCGTCTGCCCCGGTCCGGACGGCTGGCGGTATGAATTCGTGGTACGGGCCCAGGTGTCGGCGCAGGTGGTGGTGAGCGCCACGGACATTCCGGCCGGCAAGGTACTGGCCGAGGAGGACCTGTTGCTCGAGCGCCACGAGCTGGCCTCGCTGGCGGACGCCGTGGCCGCGCCGCGCGACGTGCTGGGCATGACGGGCAAGCGCACCTTGCGCAGCGGCGAAGTGTTGCGTATGGGATTGCTGGCCGCGCCCACCGTCGTCAAGCGCGGCGACGCCGTGCGCATCGTGGCGCGGCGCGAGCAGATCGAAGTGAGCATGGCCGGCGAGGCGCTCGACAGCGGCGCCAGGGGCGCGCTGGTGCGGGTGCGCAACGCCAACGGCACCGTGTTGCGGGCCCGGGTCACGGGCGAGGGGACGGTGGAACCGGCCGACATGCCTGTCTCCGCTCAATCGCCGGACTGAGGCAGGGCGGCGCCGCGCTGCAGGCGCGCCGCCAGCGTGCTCAGCTTGTCGGCATAGGCCGGATCGGTGGCGTAGCCGCCGCGCGCCAGCCCCTGGGCGAACGCGCGTGCGTCGTCGCCGGCCTGCAGCGCACCCTGGAAGCGGGGATTGCCGGCCAACAGCTCGGCGTAGTCGCGAAAGGCGCTGGCCGCGTCCGGGTAGCTGCGGAACCGTTCCACCTTCTTGATGGGGGTGCCGTGCACGTATTCGGTGGTGGTGGCGTCGGCCACGGCGCCGCGCCAGCCGGCGCCGGCCTTGAGGCCGAACAGGTTGTTGCTGTCGGCGCCGCCGGCCCGCAGCGGATGCTGGCCCCAGCCCGATTCGAGCGCCGCGTGGGCCGCCACGATGTGGGGCGACACGCCCAGCCGGGTGGCCGTTTCCTCGGCCCAGGGCTGTATCGAGGCGAGAAACTGTTGCTGCACTTCCCCGTCCCGGGCGCCGGCCGTGGCGCCGGCTATCGCGCCCGGCCGCGCCTGCTGGCGCAGGGCCATGCCGGCCGCGCTCAAGCCCGGCGGCGGGGCCGATGGCGTGGCCGAAGCGGCGCTGCCGTGGGCCAGGAACTGGGTCACCTCGTCCTGCACCTGGCGGAAGGTGGCGCCGAAACCGGCGCCGCCGGCCGGCGCGCTCCAGCCGCCGAAGGCGGCCGGCAGGGCCGCGGCGGGGCGGGCCGAAGACATGTTCGAGACGGTGGCCGCAGTCGGGGGTGTGGGCTGCATGCCGTCAAGCTGGCGCATAAATGAACTCCTCGCCATGCAGCACGCGCTGCATGATGCTGTATTGCTCTACCAGCAAGTCGCTGTTGCGCTTGCCCAGGCGTTTGCACTCGCGCACGCTGTGCTCCAGCGTCTGCCAGTCCGCAGCCATTCTCTCCCGTGCCGGATTTTTCAGCAAGGCAAATGCCTGGCTCATGGTGCCCTGCGGCCCCAGCAAGCGTTGTACCAGCGCCACGCGCGCCGCGCGGCGCCCCTCCATGGTGTCGACCAGGGCTGAAATGGCGTCGGCCAGCTCGGTCAGGCGGGCGCTCTGGTGGCGCACGGCGGCGTCGAACTGCTGCTCGAGCAAGTCGTGCAGCTGGGGATAGGCCAGCAGGTCGGCCGCCAGCCCTTGCAGCAGGGCCCGCATGGCATCCTGGCGGCTGGCCGGGCTGGCCGCGGTCACGACTCGCTCCCGTGGAAGCGCTGGATCAGGCCGGCCAGCTTGGCCGGGTCGAACGGCAGCTCGCCCTTGGCCAGCGCATCGCGCAGCAGGGCTACCTTGTCGTGGTCGATATCGTCGGGCATGGCGCGCAGGGCGGCCAGGGCCGGTTGCAGTACGGCCGACTGCAGCGGCGCCTCGGCCGCCGCCGGCGCGACCGGGGCGGGCGCCTCGGCCGGGGCACTGTCGGCCACGCGGGTGACGGCCAGGCCGTCCGGGGTGGCGGTGGAAATTCTCATGCGGCTGCCTCGTGTGGTCTTGGTTTCCATGTCAGTCCGCCTGGCGCCGGCACCGGCGTGAAGTGGTGGTGGTGGTGCGCATGCGCTGTTACCTCGGGTGGGCTTGCTTGTCCGCCTGCGGCAGCAAGCGCTCGCGCAGCTTTTGCAGCACGCTGTTGTCGGGCAGGGCGGTGTCGATGTCTTGCGTCAGCGCGCTCTTGTTGTTGGGCACGCCGAACATGGCGGCGATGCTCTTGGCCTGGCCGGTGGTCAGGATCAGCAGTTCGATGCGGCGGTTGACGCCGGCGTCGGCCCGCTTGGCGTCGAGCGGGGCGCGGTCGGCCATGCCGACCACCTGCAGCACGGAATCGGGATTCATGCTGCCGGCCAGCAGCTGGGCCCGCGCCGACATGGCCCGGTTGCTCGACAGGGTCCAGTTGGAGAAGGCCGAATAGCTGGTGTCGGCGTACTGCAGCGAATCGGTGTGGCCGACCACCAGCATCTGGTTTTCCATGCGCGCGAACAGGGGGCCCATCTTGCGCAGCAGGGCGCGGAACTTGTCGGTGGGGACGGCGCTGCCGCGCACGAACATGCCCTGGTGGTCGGTGTCGTGCAGCATCACGCGCAAGCCGTAGGGGGTGACGATGGTTTCCAGGTTGCTGGTCAGGCCGAATTCGGCGCTCATCTGGGTCAAGGCCTTGGACAGCGCTTGCAGGTCGTTGGGGCTGTCGTATTTGACCTTGGCCGGCGGCGTCACCACGGGGGCCGCTTCGCCGCTGGCCAGCTGGGCGCCGGGCGCGTCCGAATTGCCGGTGCGCGGCATGGGGAAGCGTTCGATCAGGCTGCCGCGCGGGCCGCCCACCTGCTCCGGCATCACGCCCTTGCCCTGGTCGGTCTTGGCGCCGTCCGCTTCCGTCAGGATTTGCTGCAGCGATTCCGTGTTGCGCGAGGCCATCAACCACAGCACGAGGAACAGGCAGGAGAGCGCCAGGCAAAAGTCGGCGAACGCCACTTTCCAGGCGCCGCCGTGCTCGTCGTGCGCGTGCTTGCCGCCGCCGCGCTTGACGATGGTTTGTTCGTGACCCTTGTCATGCGGCTTTAGCACGGCCACCTCCCCGGCGCGACGTGGCTTCCGGCTCGCTGTCGCGGCCTTCCAGGTCGTTGATCCAGCGCTCGAGCTGGGCGAAGCTGGGCTTGATGTTGAGCTGCACCAGGCGCCGTCCGGCGTCGATGGCCAGCAGCGGCGGCTTGCCGGCCACGTGGGTCACCAGCACCACCTTCACGCATTCCTTGTTGGACGATTCCTGGCCCACCAGCTGCTTCATCATGTTGGAAATGGGGTCCAGCACGCCGTAGCAGAAGAAGATGCCGATGAAGGTACCCACCATGGCCGCGCCCACGTGCTCGGCGATGTCGCCCGAGCTGGCCCCTTCGCTCACCGTGTTCATGGTGATCACGATGCCCAGCACGGCGGCCAGGATGCCGAAGCCGGGCATCGCTTCGCCGATCTTGTTGAGCGACTTGGCCGGCTGGTTCAGTTCCTCGTGGATGGCGTCCAGTTCCTGGTCCAGCACGCCTTCGAGCTCGTGCGCACTGATCTTGCCCATCGCCATCAGGCGGAAGTTGTCGACGATGAAGGCCAGCAGCTTCGATTCCTCCAGCACGCGCGGATAGCGCTGGAACAGGGGGCTGTCCTTGGGCGCTTCCACGTGGGCGTCGAGCGCCTTGAGGCCGCCGGCGGCCAGCTGCAGCAGCTCGTACATGAGCAGCAGCAACTGGCGCTGGAATTCCGAGTCGTACTTCTTGCGGGTGACGATCTTCTTGATCTGGCTGCCCATCTCGGCCAGCACGTGGCGCGGATTGCCCAGCACGATGGCGCCCAGGCCGGAACCGGCGATGACGATCAGCTCGATCGGTTGCCAGATCTGATGGAAGGACCCGCCCATCATGAAAAAGCCGCCGAAGACGCTGCCCAGTACGATAAAGATGCCGATTATTTGTTGCATGATGATGCGCCTTTCTGCTTCATGTTCTAATCCCAGTGGTGCCCGCTGGCCGTCAGGTGCTCTTCAGCACCGCTTTCATCTTGCCCAGGGCCGCCTTGTTCAGCTGGCAGACCCGGGCATCGGTCAAGTCCAGCACGGCGGCAATTTCCTTGTAGCTCAGTTCAAACTCGTAATACATCTGCACCACCCGCTGTTCGCGTTCGTCCAGGCCCCGCAGCGCCTGCTCCAGGCTGCGCCGCACCATCAGCTGCTCTTCCGGGCTGGGCGCGCTGTCCTGGCCCACGCTGTCCTGCAGCACTTCGTCGAAGCTGGCGATCAGTTCCGCGCTCTCGTCGAGCTGGTAAGCCTGGTAGGCTTCCGGCGTCAGCCCCAGGCCGCTGATGATGTCCTGCTCGCTCGGCTCGCGCCCCAGCTTGCGGGTCAGCGCGCGCACGGCGTCGCGCAGCTTATGGCTGTGCTGGCGCACGGCGCGCGGCCGCCAGTCCTGGCGCCGCAGTTCGTCCAGGATGGCGCCGCGGATACGCAGGCTGGCGTAGCTGCCGAAGGCGGCGTCCGGTTCGCCGTAGCGGCGCAGCGCTTCGAGCAGGCCCATCAGGCCGATCTGTTCCATGTCGTCGCGGTCGATGGCGCCGGCCACTTGCGAATTAAGCTGGCGCACGATGCGCTTGACCAGCGGCGCGTAGGACAGCAGGTGGCGCTGCTCGTCCGCCGCGCTCAGCGTCACCGGTGCGCCGCCGTCGCCGGGCAAGGCGCCGTAGGCATCCGGTTCCATGTAGGCCATGCCCGCCCCCAGTGTATTCATGTCCGTCTATTCCAGGATCAGCTTGCCGATCATCACTTCGGAAAAGGGTTTGTCGCGCTTGTCGTGGGCGTAGGTTTCATCGAACGCCTTGTTCAGTTCGGCCGCGTACTGGTCGATCGTCATCGTCTGCGCCGTCGCCAGCGGCAGCGCCGACAGGGTGCGCACGGCCACGCTGCGCAGCATCGGCAATTGTTCCTTGGCCACTTTTTCCTTTTCTTCGCTGGTGGTGATCACCAGGTCGGCGGAAAGGTAGTGGGTGGCCGTGTCGCCGGGACTGCGCTTGAGCATGATGATCACTTTCTCCACCGTCAAGTACTTGGGCGGCTTGCCGTCGTCGTGGCGTTCCGCCTTCTTCGCTTCGGCCGGGCCGGCCGCGGCGCCCTTGGACAGATACCAGACGGCGCCGCCGGCGACGCCGGCACCGATCACGGCCACCACCAGGAAGGCGATGATCATCTTCATATTCTTCATCTACGCGTTACTCCCGTTCAGTCGACATGGCAAAGGTGGCGGCGGCGTCGCTGTCGTCGGACAGGGCGCGGCCCGGTGTGCGTGCTGCTTCTTGCTGGTCCTGCTGTTCGCGGCCGCGGCCGTCGCCGCCGGCCAGCATGCCGCGCGGCGCGGCCGACACCGTCACGGCCACGTCGCTGAACTGGCGCTGCGACAGATCCTGCCGCACGCTGTCGCCGATGCTGTTGAGCTGGCGCAACACTTCGCTGTTGTTGGCCGACAGGTTCACCTGCAGCGCGCCGCCCAGGTGGCGGATCGAGATTTCAACCCGGCCCATATTGGGCGGGTCGAGCCGGATCACGGCATGTTCGTCGTTGCGTTGCAGCTGTAATTGGAGCCGCTCGCCCAGCGCCTCGCGCAGCGGCTGTTGCCATTGCTCGGGCGTGCCGGCCAGCTTGACGCTGTCGCCGGCCGGCGCGGCTGGCGCGGCCGCGGCATAGTTGCCGTTGACGGCGGCCGCGGTGGCATCGCTGCGGCTGACGGCGGCGATGGCGTCGTCCTTGCCGGCGCCGGCCAGGGCGCTGCGGATGGCGCCGTCGGCGGCGCTGGCGTCGCTGCGGCGGCTGTCGGCGGCGCGGGCCGGGGCGGCGGAGGCGGATGACGCGGCGGACGGCGGCCAGGGCGTGGCCTGGGCCGCCAGCGCCGGTGCTGGCTGTCCGGCCGGCCCGGTCCGGGCCAGCGCGGCGTCGGCGGCGGCGCGGCCGCTGGCCTGGGCCTGGCCGGCGTCGTCACCGGTACCGCTGGCAGGCGCCTGCTGGCTGGCCGGCACGGGCAAGCTGGCCTGGGTCGCGGCCGCCAGGGCGGCACCGGTGGCCGCACTGTTGGCGGCCGGGACGGCGCCCGGTGCCGGGGCGCTCGTCACGGCCACGCCGGCCGTGCTCAGGTCGAGCCGGGCGCTGGCGCCATGCAGGGCGGCGCTGGTGTTGAGGCTGATGCCGCCGTTGAGCGCGTCCACGCGCGACTGGCCGTCGCCGCCGGTCGCGCCCGCGCCGGCCTGGGACGGCTGCGGCAACGTCACGGCCAGCATGGTGGCGGCCATCGATGCCATGGCGCCGGTGGCGTCGGCCACGGGCGCGGCGGGCGCGCCCGCGTCGTCCGCCGCGGGTGGGGCGTCGCTGTTGGCGGCCGGGGCCGTGCCGGCATCGGGCAGCGTCAGCAGCTGGGCGAACAGGGGCAGGGCGGCCGCCGTCACGGCACCGGCCAGGGTGACGGCGTCGGGTGCGGCGGCGACGGGATCGGCGCCGGCCGCCGGCGGGGCGGTGCAAACTGGCTGGGCGGCGGCAGGGGTGGTGCTGGTCAGTAAGGTCATGCTGGATTTTCCGTGTCGGCGCTGTCGTTAGTCAAGGCGTAGGCGAGCCAGCCCTCTTTATTCGTCTGCATGTCGTGTAATCGTTTTCCCATGTCGTCCGCCGCCGCGTTGCAGCGCGCGAGCGCTTGTTCGTGCAACTGTTGCAGCGCCGTCAGCGCCGTCCGTTCGGCCGGACTCAAGGGGGCCTGGCCGGTCATGGCCGGCAAGGCCGTGGCCAGCATGGTATTGACGGCTGCCAGCGCCGGCCAGTCGTCGTCGGCGAGGGCGGCGCGCAGCTTGTGTGCCAGTTGCAGCAAGGTGCGCTGCCTATCCATTCTTGGCCTGAACACCCAGCCAGCCTTGCTTGATGGTGGTGAGCAGCTTGCTCACTTCGTCGATGAGTTCCGGGTCCATGGTCACGCCGGCCCGGTACAGGCGCGCCGCGCAATAGTCGTACAGCTGGCCCAGGTTGGCCACCACGTCGCCGCCATGTTCGAAGTCCAGCGAGCTCGACAGGCCGTTGATGATTTCCACGCACTTGTTCAGGCTGTTCGCCTTGAGCTCGTAGCGTTTGCCGACGATGTGGCCGCGGGCGCGGGCCAGCTCTTCCAGCAAGCCGTCGGTCAGCACCAGCACCAGCTCGACCGGGGTGGCGCGGGCGGTCTGGGCTTCCAGGTTGACGGCGTGGTAGGAACCGTAGGCTTCTTGATTCATCATGATGTTCACCATTGAAATTAATGCGGGCGGCGGGCGCGCGCGGCGCCCCTCCGCCTCAACTGTTGTTGCTGCCTGAGGAGAACAGGGCCGTAAACAGGTTGGAATTGTTGTTCATTTGTGCCTGCAACTGCTGCAAGGCGGTAAATTGGGTCAGGTAACGCTTGTAGGCGCTGTCGTACTGGGTCTGCAGCACGGCCTGGCGCTCCGTCAGGGCTGACTGCAGCTTGGTGGTGGAGGTTTTGCGGGTGCTGATCTGGCCGTGCGCGATGTCGGTCCACTTGCCGACCAGCGTGTTGAGCGCGCCCAGCGTGCCGGTGGCGGCCGTGGCGCTGCCGAACAGCGTGTCGAGGCCGGTGGGATTGGCGGCGATGGCCTTGCTCAGGCGGCTGCTGTCGAGCGCCAGGCTGCCGTCGCGCTGGGCCGTGATGCCGTAGGCCACCAGGGTCTGGCCGTTGGCGGCCACGGTGCGCACGGCCGCCACCATGCGGTTGCGCAGGGCCGCCACGCCGGCGTCGGCGGCGAACGGGCCGGGGCTGGTTCTCTTGCTGGCGTCGCCGGCCTGGGTCAGGGTGTTGAGCACCGTGTTGAGCGCGTTGTAGGCGTCGACGAATTTCTGCACATTGGCCTTGGTGGCGCTGGCGTCGTTGGCCACCGTCAAGGTGACCGGCGCTTCGGCCGCCGCCTGGGCCTTGGTGATGGTCATGGAGACGTTGTCGATCAGGTTGTAGGTGTTCGACGCCTGCTGCACCTTGGTGCCCGTGCCCTGCGCGCCGACCCAGACGATGGCGTCCTGGGCCGTGATCACCGTCGTCTGGTTGCCGGCGCTCAGCTGGGTCTGCAAGGTGGCGTCCGTCACGCCGCTCGCGTCCAGCGACACGGCGTTGTTCGCCCCCGTCTGGGTGGCGCTCAGCACCAGCGTGGTCTGGCCGTTGATGGTCATGGTGGAGGCCGTCACACGCGAATTATTGCCGGCCGCGATGTTGATGGCGGCCGCCACTTCCTTGGTCGAGAGGGCGTTGTCGTGGTTGCTGTCGGCGTTGGCCAGGTCGATCTGGAACGAGGTGCCGTCGGCCAGGGTGACGCTGAGGGTGCCGGCGCCGGCCGCGGCCGTGTTGTCGGGCACGTTGCCGTACGAAACCTGGCCGGCCGTGGCCAGCTGTTCCACATAGAACGCGTAGGTGCCGGCCACGGCGCTCGACTTGGCGCTGGCCGTGCCGATGGCGGTGTTGCTGAACACGGCGCTGTTGGCCGTGACGGCGTTGGTGGAGGAGGCCAGCGCGTTCAGGGCGCTCTGGAACGCGCTCATGGCCGTACCGAGCGTGCCCAGCGCCGTGGCGGTGGCGTTGGCGCTACTGGTCTGGTCATCCAGGATGGCCTTGTGGCCCGCCACGTAGGCATTGGCCAGGTTGGTGGCAGTGGTGATCGGGTCGTAGGTAGGGCTGTTGATGACTGACATGATCGTGCTCCAGGGAAATTATTAGGAAGTGTACCTCGTTATAAGGCGACCCAAATCGTTTCCATATGAAAATAGTCGGAAAAAAACCTGTCGTGCCACCGTCCGCCTGGCCTATTTCTGGCCGCGGAACCACAATTGCGTTGCCAGTTCGTCATGTTGCTTGCGTTCCTTGACGCTGTGCTGTTGCTGCACCGCCTTGTGCTGTTTGCTGAGCACCTTGTCGAGCACTTCGCGCTTGACCCAGGCCGCGTTGAGCGCCTGCTGCGCCACGGCCATGTCGGCCTCGTGCATGTGCAGGTCGAGCCGGTGGTTGTCGGCCATCTGCATCACCGCTTGCTTGTAGTCGCCGCAGTTGCCGGCCAGGGCCAGCGGCAAATTGCCGGACGCGCCGCTGTTGGTGTAGAGCCCGGTCAGCCGTTCCAGGTTCTTCTGGTAGCGTTCGCGCAAGCTGGTCTTTTCCGCCATGGCCGTCTGCAGCCGTTCCACTTCCGTGTTGCGCAGGGCGACCAGGGTGGTCAGGTTGCGTATCATGTGCTGGCTCATGTCATCAGCCTCTCAAGTTGTTCGACGCAGGCGGGGAAGGGCGCCGCTTCCTTGGTGCCCTGGCACAGGAATTCTTCGATCTGGGGATGCAGGTTGACGGCCTTGTCGGTGACGGGGTCGGCCCCCGGCACGTAGGCGCCCAGCGGGATCAGGTCGCGCACCCGGTCGTGGCGCGCCATGGCCGCCTTCAGGGCGCGCGCGGCCAGCATGTGTTCCTTGCTGATGATCTGGGTCATGCAGCGGCTGATGGAGGCGCCGATGTCGATGGCCGGGTAGTGGCCCCGTTCGGCCAGTTCGCGCGTCATGACGATGTGGCCGTCGAGGATGGCGCGCGCCGTGTCGACCACCGGGTCCTGCTGGTCGTCGCCCTCGGCCAGCACGGTGTAGATGGCGCTCATGCTGCCGGCCGGGTTCTCGCCGTTGCCGGCCGATTCCACCAGTTGCGGCAGGCTGGAGAACACGGATGGCGGATAGCCCTTGGTGGCCGGCGGCTCGCCCAGCGCCAGCGCCACTTCGCGCAGCGCCATCGCATAGCGGGTCAGCGAGTCCACCAGCAGCAGCACGTTCTTGCCCTGGTCGCGGTAGTGGGCCGCGATCGAGTGGCACAGTTCGGTGGCCATGATGCGCATCAGGGGGCTCTCGTCGGCCGGCGCGATCACCAGCACGGCCTTGGCCAAGCCTTCCTTGCCCAGCGACATGTCGACGAATTCGCGCACTTCGCGCGAACGCTCGCCGATCAGGCCCACCACCACCACGTCGGCCACGGTCTGGCGCGTGATCAGGCCCAGCAGCACGGACTTGCCCACGCCGGAGCCGGCCATGAGGCCCACGCGCTGGCCCTTGCCCAGGGTCAGCATGCCATTGATGGCGCGCACGCCCACGTCCAGCGCTTCGGTGACGGGTTTTTTCTTCAGGGGATGGATGCGCGGCGGCAGCGCATCGAGCGGAAATTCGCCGCCCAGCTTGCCCAGCCCGTCGATCGGCTCGCCCAGGCCGTTGACCATGCGGCCCAGCCAGCCGGGGCCGATCTGCAGGCTGACCTTGTCGGGCGTGGGCAGCACGCGCGCGCCCGTGGTCAGGCCGGTGGCCTTCTTGAACGGCATCAGGAATGACAGCTTGTCGCGAAAGCCCACCACCTGGGCGTCCAGCCAGGGGCCGCCCACGGTCTCGATCTGGCAGCGCTGGCCCGTGTGCAGGCGGCAGCCGGCCGCCTCCAGCAGCAGGCCGGAGGCGCCCACCAGGCGCCCGGTCGGGGTGGCCACGGGCACGGCGTCCAGTTCCAGATTGCGTAGCGCGTCGGCTATCATTCTTCGCTCTCGGTCTCGTCGCCGCCGTCGGCAGCCTGTAACTGATTATCGACCTGTTCCATGACGGCAGCAAGGCGTTGATGACATCCGGCATCGACTTCGTTGTCGCCGGCCCGGATCCGGCATTCGCCGGCGTCCAGGCGGGCGTCGCCGATCAGGTTCCAGCGCTTGGCGCGCTTGGGGTCGAGCTCGCTGATGCGCTTCAATTCCTCGGGGTTCAGGTAGACGTCGATCTCTTCCCGGGTGGGCGGCATGGACGCCAGCGTCTCGTCCACCAGGGCCATGATCTGCACCGGCTGCAGGGCCAGTTCGGCCCGGATCACCTGGCGCGCCACCTTGGCCACCAGGTCCACCACTTCCTTGCGCTGGGCGGCGCGGTAGTCGGCCCGCAGCTTTTTCAGGCTCTTGAGCATGGCGTCGACCGGACGGGCCAGCTGGTCGTAGGCCACCAGCGTCTCGTGCCGGCCTTCCGTGCGCCCTTGTTCCTGGCCCTGGGCGCGGCCGGCCTCGTAGCCGTCTTCCTGGCCGCGCGCCAGGCCGATCTCGTAACCGTCCCGCTGGCCCTGCTCGAAGCCCTGGCTGACCGACGCTTGCCACTGGGCGCCGTCGCCGGCGCTGCCGTGCGGCCGCACGGAGGCGGCCATCACCTGCGACAGGGGCGGGAAGCGGTAGGGACGGAATTGCTTCATTCGACCACCGTTTCGGCGAACAGCTGGATCTCGATCTCGCCGGCGTCGGCCAGGGCCTTGACGGTGGCCATGATTTCCTGGCGCGTTTGCTCGATGCGCGACATGGGGATGGGACCGGCGCGCCGCATCATGTCCTCGAAGGCCTGGGCCTGGCGTTTGGGCATGGTCTTGAGCACGGCGTCGCGGATCGACACTTCCGCGCCCTTGAGGGCGATGGCCCACTGTTCCAGCGGCACTTCCTCGATGATGCGGGTGATGGCCACTTCCGACTGGGTCGACAGGATGAAGAAGTCGTACATGGACAGTTCGATCTGGGCCACCACTTCCGGGTCGTGGGCCCGCAGCAGCTCGACCATCTGGGCCCGGTTGCTGGGCAGGCGGTTGAGGATCTCGGCCGCCTGGCGGATGCCCTCCACGCTGGTGCTTTGCATGTCGAACGTGCCCAGGCAGCGCTGCACCAGCTGGTCCAGTTCGAGCAGCAGGTCGCGGTCGATCTCGTCGAGCCGGGCCAGGTTCAGCAGCACCAGGTCGCGCCCTTCGACGGGCAGGGCGTCGATGATCTGGCCGGCCAGGGCCGGCGGCAGGAAGGCCAGGAACACGGCCTGCATGCGCACGTGCTCGTTGGAAATGTATTCGGCCAGCCACTTGGGCGAGGCCCACTGCAGGCGCGCCATCTTGGGCCGCAGCTCGTCGCCGTAGATGCTGTTGAGCACGGTATTGGCGATGTCGCCGCCCAGCGCCAGGTCCAGCGAGCGCTTCAGGTAGCTGCGCGAGGCGCCGTGCACGCCGGACTGCTGGCGGTAGTCGTCAAAGAAGGTTTGCATCGCGTGCTTGACGGACTCGACCTTGATGCCGCTCATGCGCGACATGACCTGGGTCACTTCCAGCAATTCCTCGCGCGACAGGCAGCGCAGCACGGCCGCGGCCGGCTCCTCGCCTATGCTCAGCAGCACGATGGCGGCCTGCTCGACCGGGGTCAGGTAGACCGGTTGCGCTTCCTGGGACTCTTGTATGCTATTGAGCTCGGCCATTTTTCTGCATCCATTGTTTGACGACTTCGGCGACGCGTTCGGGTTCTTTCTCCGCCAGCACCTTCAAGTGATCGACCATCACGTCCACCGGCGAACCGGCCGGCGGCAAGTCATAGTTTTCCAGCAGCGGCACCACCGGCATGCCGGGCGTGCCCCCTTCCACGCCGGGCAGGGCGCCGGCCACGGCAGGGTTGCCGGCCAGGCCGGGCGCGCCCGGCGAGGCGAGGGCGGGCGCGCCGGCGGCCTGGGCCGCCGCCTGGGCTGCGGCCGCCTCGGCCATGCGGCGCTCGGCGGCGATACGCACGGCGGCGGCCGGGCTCGGCGTCAGGCGTACCGTCAGCAGCCGCATCAGGGGCCGCAGCAGCAACAGGTAGCCCAGCAGCGCGCCGACGGCGTACAGGATCCAGGAACTGAAGTCGACCACCGTGTCGCGCTCCTGCCACCATGGGGTCAGCGGCGCCTTGGGCGGGAAGTTCATGGCCGACACCACCAGCTGGTCGCCGCGGTCGGCGTCGATGCCCAGGCCGTTGCGCAGGATCTTGTCGATGTTGGCGATTTCAGCCGGGCTCCAGCCTGTCTTGGGGAAGGGGGCGGCGGCCTGGGCCAGCACGACGGCCACGCTCAGCTTCTGCAGGCGGCCGCGGCTGCGCTTGGTCTGGACGATGCTGCGGTCGTAGGCGTACTGGCGGGTGGTGGCGTTCTTGCGGGCCGTGCCGTCGGCCGGCGGGGTGGCGTCGCCCGGCTTGGCGGCGGCGGCCGGGTCGGCCGCGGCCACCGGCGGCCGGTTCGACAGCGTGCCCGGCACGCCCATCACGAGCCGGTTGCGGTCCTGTTCTTCGCGCGTGGCCTCGCTGGTGACCTTGGGATCGGCGCCGTATTTCTCCACCGTCTCCTCGACCTTGTCGTTGTCGACGGCGGCCGACACGGACAGGCGGAAATTGTCTTCGCCGATGATGGGGCCCAGCAGGTTCTTGACGTTGGCCTTGACATCGTCCTGGTAGCGCTTGCCGTTCTCGCCGCCGGCGTTGGCGGCGTCGAAGCCTTCGCTCAGGTCGACGTGGGACGACAGCAGGTTGCCGCTCTGGTCGACCAGGCTGACGCGCTGCGGACTGAGGCTGGCCACGCTGCCGGCCACCATGTTGACGACGGCGGCGATCGCCTCGGGCGACATGGTGTGGCCCGGCTTGACGGCCACCACCACCGAGGCCGACGATTTTTCGCCGTCCGACGAGACGAACGAGGTGGACTTGGCGATCGACAGGTGGACCCGGGCGTGGGCGATGGCGTCCAGCGTCATGATGGACTGGGCCAGCTCGCCTTCCAGGCCGCGCCGGAAGCGCACATCCTGCACGAACTGGGACACGCCCAGCGGGTCGTTCTTGTCCATCAGCTCCAGGCCGGCCGGCAGCTGGGCCGTGACGCCCTTGGCCGCCAGCAGCATGCGCACCTTGCCCAGCATGCTGCCCGGCACCAGCACCTGGCCGCTGTCGGGATGGAGGCGGTAGGGGATGTGGTCCGTGTCGAGCACGCCCATCATGTCGGAGGCGGCCACTTTCTCGTGGGCGCCGAACACGGGCTTGTAGGACGACTGGTCGTTCCACAGGTACATCAGCACCATGGCCGTGATGCCGATGGCCAGCAGCAGCATCGGATACAGGTTCTTGAGCAGGGTGGGGGGCACGGCGGGCACAGGGCTCGCGCGCCAGCGCCCGAAGGCGGACTTGAGGGTGTCGATCACGTTGGGGCTTCCGCAGGCTTACAGGGGGAGTTTGATCAGTTCGTCGACGGCGCCCATCACCTTGTTGCGTACTTGCATCAACATGGAAAAGGACAGGCTCGCCTCCTGGCTGGACAGCATGGCGCCGACCAGGTCGTCGCTCTTGCCGGCGTCCACGTCGGCCATGCGCTGGGCCGCCAGGCGGTCGTCGTCGTTGACCTTGCCGATGGCGTCGTGCATGGTCTGGGCAAAGGAGAATGCGGGCTGGGACTGGCCGCCGAACTGGGCGGCCGGCGCGACCGTGGCCTGGGCCAGGCTGTCGGCCGCGTTGGTCAGCGATGCCAGGTCGGCCTGGATCAGGGTCGAGATCGTGTTACTCATCTTGCCACCTCCGTTCGTGCAACGTTAATCACGCTTCATAACCTTATCTAGAATGCATGCCGGCAGCAAGCACGTTGTGGTCCGCTGGTGGGCCGGCGCAAGTGCTGCGTGCTGCGCGTCCGGCGCTGGTGTCAACGTTGCGTCGGTCATCTGGAAAGTGTTTGTCGGTTAATGTCTGACATCACGTGCCGGATCGTTGTTCCGGCACAAGTGCCACCTTGATGGCGCGGCGGTTGCGCCGCCGCGGCGGGGGCGGGGCGCGCCATTCCGTTGCTCTTGAGAAGAAACCATTCTTGCACAGCAAATATCGTTATAAATCATCTACAAAGCGACTATCGTTGCGGTACCGGGTGAGAAAAAATGGATGGCCATCTCAGGCTGCGCCAAGCTTACCCGTCAGCAACTTTCCTGTAAAGCCCCATGGGCGAATAAAATATTGATCCTTGGAAATAGTTTGAAATATCATGTATCCTATGCTACCGAGATCGTCCTACTTAAAGTACGATATACCTGACGGCCGATTTCCCCGGCATGGGGGATGGCCTGGCGCCATGGGGCTGCCGCCCAGACCACTAGATGACTACCATGAAACAGACTGCGCCGTATCAAGTGCTCGATCCTTGCCTGTTGGGGCGGCCCGTCCATTTGCTGCACATCTTCGCGGCCCAGCTGCGCGACGACCTGGCCCAGGCCATGCGCCTGAACATGAACCGCCGTTACTGGGGCGCGTTCCACGTCGAGGACGTCGCGTTCAGCCGGCTCGAAGGGCATGAGCCGCGCACCCGCTGGCTCAGCTTCGCCGCGCCGGCCGGCAACATCGCCTTTTCGCTCGAGCGCAAGGTGCTGCTGAGCGTGCTCAACTTCCGCTATGGCCGCAACAAGAACGAGGCGGCCGCGCCCGTCGACGAGAGCGCCGTGCGGGTGACGGCCACCGAGGAGCGGCTCGCTGTGGTGTTGGGGCAACAACTGGCCGGCACCCTGGCCGGACGCATCGAACTGAACCTGCCCCAGTCGGACAAGGCGGCCTTGCCCGCCAGCGACGAATTCAAGCCGGCCACGGGCAACCATCCGCCCAAGGGGACGTGGATCGTCACCGTCACCGTGGCCGAGACGGAGGGCGGCGTGCCCGGGCGCTTCTGGTTCGCGCTCGACAAGAGCCTGATGGCCAGCGTGCTGCGCGGCCTGCTGCCGGAACGGGAGCAGGGCAAGAAAAACAAGAGCGCCGGGCCGCTGGCCCAGCGTCTGCAAGTGGGCCTGCAAGGCCGGCTGGTGAGCAAGGAAGTGGCGCTGGGCAGCCTGTTCGACCTGCAGGTGGGCGACATCATTCCCGTCAGCCTGCACCGGGCCGACGTCTTGCTCGACGATTCGCGCCTGTTTACGGCCGCCGTCACCGAGCACAAGGGCAAACTCTGTTTAACCTCTTTTGAAGATGTCGAATAACATGATGAACATGAACGCAACCACGCCGAGCGACGCCCTGCTGGAAGACTTGTCCGATGAAATGATCATCGACCAGGTGGGCGGCACGCTGGCCGACGAGCCCGAGCCCCGTCCGCGCCGCGACCTGCCGCAAATGATGCGCAAGATCCCCGTCACGCTGACGCTGGAGGTGGGCTCGGCCCGCATCTCGCTGCAGGAACTGATGGCCATCGGGCCCGACAGCGTCGTCGAGCTCGACGTGCTGGCCGGCGAGCCGCTCGTCATCAAGGTCAACGGCACGGCCATCGGCCGCGCCGAAGTGGTGGTGGCCGGCGAGAATTACGGACTCAAAGTGATCGACCTGGACGGACTCAATCTCGACATGATGGCGCCATGACGTGGTGGCCGATGTTGCCGGTGCGCCGGCGCCGGTGGCCGGCGCTGGCGGCCGCCGGTTTGTCGCTGTTGCTGCTGTGCTGCTGGGCGCCCGCCCAGGCGGTGGACTTGCTGGCCAATGTGGTGCCCGGCGCCAAGACCGAACTGACGGTCAAGACCCAGATCCTCATCATCATGACCTTGCTGGGCTTGCTGCCCGTGATGGTGATGATGATGACCAGCTTCACCCGCTTCGTCATCGTGCTGTCGCTGCTGCGCCAGGCCCTGGGCCTGCAGCAGGGCCTGCCCAACCGCATCGTCACCGGCGTGGCCCTGATCCTCACGCTGCTGGTGATGCGCCCCATCGGCGACCAGGTGTGGACGGATGCCTTCGTGCCCTATGACAAGGACAAGATCGGCCTGGAAGAGGCCCTGAAGATCGCCGAAAAGCCCGTCTCGCGCTTCATGCTGGCCCAGACCAGCAAGGCCGCGCTGGCCCAGATCGCCCACCTGGCCGGCGAGGACAAGGTGGCCGTGCCGGCCGAGCACGCCTTTACCGTCAAGCTGGCCGCCTTCGTGCTGTCGGAGCTGAAGACGGCGTTCCAGATCGGCTGCATGCTGTTCATTCCGTTTCTCGTGATCGACCTGGTGGTGTCGTCGGTGCTGATGGCGATGGGCATGATGATGCTGTCGCCGCTGGTCATTTCGCTGCCGTTCAAGCTGCTGCTGTTCGTGCTCGTCGATGGCTGGACCCTGACCGTCAACACGCTCGTGACGAGCATCCAGGCTTACTGACAGGCGCCCTATGCTCACTCCTGAAGTTGCCGTCGACCTGATCGTGGAAGCGCTGCACATCGTGATGCTGCTGGTGGTGCTGCTGGTGGTGCCGGGCCTGGTGACGGGCTTGCTGGTGGCGCTGGTGCAGGCGGCCACCCAGATCAACGAGCAGACCTTGAGTTTCCTGCCGCGCCTGCTGGTGACGCTGCTGGCCATCATCCTCATGGGCCGCTGGATGTCGGGCTACCTGATGGATTTCTGCGTCTCCATCTTCACCCGCGCCGCCACCCTGGTCGGCTAGCGGCCCCGCGCGCACCATGGAACACGTCCTGGACCAGCTGCTGCCCCTGCTCAACGCGCTGTGGTGGCCGTTCTGCCGCGTGCTGGCCATGCTGACGGCCGTGCCGGTGCTGGGCGAGGCCGTCACGCCCGTCACGGTGCGCATCCTGGCCGCGCTGGTGCTGGCCATCCTGATGCTGCCGCTGACCCAGGGCGCGGCCGTGATCGACCCGCTGTCGCTGCAGGGCGTGCTGGCCACGCTGGAGCAGGCCGTGATCGGCGGCGTGCTGGGGCTGGCGTTCCACTTCGCCATGTCCGTGATCGGCGTGCTCGGCTTTCTCGTCTCGTCCCAGGTGGGCTTTTCCATGGCCGTGATGAACGACCCCATGAACGGCCAGTCGTCGGACGTGGTGTCGGCCCTGCTGTCGGTGCTGGCCATCATCGTGTTCTTTTCCATCGACGGCCACCTGGTGGTGGCCGGCGTGATCGGGCAAAGCTTCAAGGCCTGGCCGCTGGGCCATGGCTACGGCCCGCTGCTGCTGCAAAGCGTGGCCTACAACGCGGCCTGGATCTTCTCGGCCGCCATGCTGCTGGCCATGCCCGTCGTGTTCTCGACCCTGGTGGTGCAGCTGGGCTTCGGCTTCCTGAACCGGGTGGCGCCCACCCTGAACCTGTTCGCGCTGGGCTTTTCCGTCATCACCCTGTTCGGCCTGTTGATGCTGGGGCAGGTGGTGCGTTTCGTCCCCGAGCACTATGTGCGCATGACGGGCCAGGTGCTGGAACTGATACGGCAACAGATGCAGGCGGCGGGCCATGGCTGAATCGAGTACGGGCGACAAGACCGAAAAGGCGTCACAGCAGAAGCTGAAGAAGTCGCGCCAGGAAGGGCAGGTGGTGCGCTCGCGCGACCTGTCGACGGCGATCGGCATCCTGGTCAGCCTCAAGCTGTTCGTCTACCTGCTGCCGTCGTATTTCCGCCAGTTTCAGGCCATCTTCGAACTCGGTTTCGCGCCGCTGGGCAGCGTGGGCGCCATCGACAACGCGCTGTCGGTGGTGTTCGGCGAAGCCATGTGGCTGCTGGTGCAGATGGTGCTGCCGCTGTTCGTGGTGCCGCTGTTCATCGTGCTGGGCGCCATGGTGCCGGGCGGCTGGGTCATCAGCATGAGCCACTGGGAACCGAAGATGGAGCGCCTCAGTCCGGCGGCCAACCTGGGCCGGCTGTTCTCGTCCAAGCATGGTTTCGAGTTGCTGGTGTCGGTCGGCAAGGCTAGCGTGCTGATCTGGGTGCTGGTGCACGTGGCCCGTTCCACCGTCAAGGATTACACTCAGCTCGAGCACATGGCCATGGGCCAGGCCATGATGGCCGGCTCGAGCCTGATGCTGGACGGCTTGATGTCGCTGGTGTCCGTGTTTATCATCTTCGCCGTGATCGACGTGCCGGCCCAGGCGTATTTCTTCGCCAAGAACCAGCGCATGAGCAAGCAGGACATGAAGGAAGAGCACAAAAGCAACGAAGGCCGGCCCGAGGTGAAAAACCGCATCCGCCAGCTGCAGCGCCAGCTGGCCCGGCGCAGCGCGCGCAAGACGGTGCCCACGGCCGACGTCGTGATCGTCAACCCGGAGCACTACGCGGTGGCCCTGAAGTACGACCTGAACAAGGCCGAGGCGCCCTTTGTGGTGGCCAAGGGGGTGGACGAGATGGCGCTCTACATCCGCCAGCTGGCCGTCGAATTCAAGATCGAGGTGCTGCCCCTGCCGCCGCTGGCGCGGGCCATCTACAACACCAGCCAGGTCAACCAGCAGATCCCGGTGCAGCTGTACCAGGCCGTGTCGCAGGTGTTGAACTATGTGCTGCAGCTGCAGGCATTCCGTACTGGGCGGCGCGCCGTCCAGCCAGCATTCCCTAACGAGGTGGTCGTACCACCGGCATTGAGCGAGGTTGTCCCGTCATGAATTTCCTGAACCGCCTGGTCGCCGAAATGCGCCGCCACAAGTTCGCCACCCCGGCCTTCCTGATGGTGATCCTGGCCATGATCATCCTGCCGCTGCCGCCGGCGCTGCTGGACGTCATGTTCACCTTCAACATCGTGCTGGCCCTGATCGTGATCCTGGTCAGCGTGACGGCAAGGCGGCCGCTGGACTTCTCCGTGTTCCCCACGGTGATCCTGGCCACCACCATGCTGCGCCTGACGCTGAACGTGGCCTCGACCCGGGTGGTGCTGCTGCATGGCCACGAAGGCACGGCCGCCGCCGGCCTGGTGATCGAAGCGTTCGGCAAGGTCGTCATCGGCGGCAATTACGTGGTCGGCATGGTGGTGTTCGTGATCCTGATGATCATCAACTTCGTCGTCGTCACCAAGGGCGCCGAGCGCATTTCGGAAGTGTCGGCCCGCTTCACGCTGGACGCGCTGCCGGGCAAGCAGATGGCCATCGATGCCGACCTGAACGCCGGCCTGATCAACCAGGAAAAAGCCCAGGCGCGCCGGCTGGAAGTGGCGGCCGAGGCCGACTTCTACGGCGCCATGGATGGCGCCTCCAAGTTCGTGCGAGGCGACGCCGTGGCCAGCATCCTGGTGCTCATCATCAACATGGTGGGCGGGGTGGCAATCGGCGCCGTGATGCACGACCTCAGTTTCGGCGATGCGTTCCGCCAGTACGCGCTGCTGACCATCGGTGACGGCCTGGTGGCCCAGGTGCCGGCCCTGCTGTTGTCGGCCGCGGCCGCCATCCTGGTGACCCGCATCAGCGACGCGGGCGACTTCGAGCAGCAGGTGGGCAGCCAGCTGCTGGCCTCGCCGTCCGTGATCCTGTCGGCGTCCGGCATGATGTTCGTGCTGGCCCTGGTGCCGGGCATGCCGTGGGCCATGTTCCTCACCTTTGCCGCCGTGCTGGCCTATGTCGGCTACCGCCTGGGCCAGCGGGTCAAGGCGCCCGAGACGGACGCGCTGGCCGCCATCGAGGCGGCCCTGCGCGACGAAAAGGTGGCGGAACTGGACTGGCAAAGCCTGCCGGCCGTGCAGCCGCTGCAGGTGACGCTGGGCTACAAACTGGTGGGCCTGATCGACAAGGCCCATGGCGAGCCGCTGGCCAAGCGGGTCAAGGGCGTGCGCCAGAGCCTGTCCGAAGCGATGGGCTTGCTGCTGCCGCCCATCACCGTGCGCGACGACCTGGGCTTGAAGCCGTCCCAGTATGCCGTGGTGCTGTCGGGCAGCGTGGTGGCCCAGGCTGAAGTGTTCCCGGACCGGCTGATGGCCATCCCGTCGCCCAATGTGTATGGCCAGATCGACGGCATCCCCGGCGTCGAGCCGGCCTATGGCATGCCCGTCACGTGGATCGAAGCGGGCGAGAAGGCCAACGCGCTGGGGCTCGGTTACCAGGTGGTGGAGGCGCCCAGCGCCATCGCCACCCACTTGTCCAAGCTGATCCGCGAATACCTGCCCGAACTGTTCCGCCATGAAGACGTGCCGGCCATGATGGAGCGGCTGACGGCGCTCTCGCCCAAGCTCGCTTCGGCGCTCGACAAGGCCCTGACCCACACCCAGATCCTGCGCGTGTTCCGCGTGCTGCTGGCCGAGAACGTGTCGCTGAAGGATATCGTGCCCATCGCCACCACCCTGGTCGACAGTTCGGAGACCACCAAGGACCCCATCCTGCTGGCGGCCGAAGTGCGCTGCGCGCTGCGGCGCCAGATCGTCACCGGCCTGTTCGGGCAGAAGACGGAGATGCAGGCCTTCAATCTCGGTGGCGAGCTGGAGAACATGCTGCTCGGTTCGCTCAACCAGGCGCGCCAGAGCGGCAAGGTGGTGCTGGACAACTACCCGATCGACCCGCACCTGCTGGCCCAGCTGCAGGTCAACATGCCGGTGGCGCGCGAGCAGATGAAGCAGCAGGCCACGCCGCCGTTGTTGCTGGTGTTGCCGCAGATCCGGCCGCTGCTGGCGCGCTACGCCCGCCTGTTCGCGCCCGGCCTGCACGTGCTGTCCTACAACGAGATCCCCGAGAACCGGGAAGTGAGCATCATCGGCACGGTGGGCTAGCAAGAACCGGGGACGTAACACGGTTTGGAAGCCGGGGAAAAAATGGGGACGTACCCCATTTCCGCGGAAATGGGGTACGTCCCCATTTTTTCGTCCCGTTTTTTTTCAGGCCGATTCGGAGTACAGGTCGTCCGGCGGCAGGGGGTGGGACAGCAGCACGGCCACTTCGGCCATGGCCTTGAAGACGATCGGGGTCAGGGCGGCGATCTGGGCCCGCTCCGGGTAGTGATGGGTCGCCAGCGGCACTTCGCGCACCAGGCGGCAGCGGATGATGGTCAGGCCGGCCCGGCTGACCGTGGCCGCCACCTGGGGCAGCATTTCACGCATGTGCTGCATGGCCGAACTTTGCTGGGCGCCCACTTCCAGCACCACGCCGCCACCGGCCGGCTCCATCTGGATCACCACCCGGCCTATGCCGGGCAGCATCAATTCCAGCCGTAACGCCACGCGCGGGCCGCGCCGGCGCGGATGGTCGTCGTCGCCATCCTGGTCCCGGATGACCACCCGCAGCACCAGTTGCTCGGCGCCCCAGGCATAGACGGCGAAACGCCACGGCTCCAGTTCCGTCACCAGGGGCGGCGCCCCGCGGCCTTCGCGCAGCACGGCCGGCGTGTGGTCGGCCATGAACAGGCTGGACGGGACGTGCTGGCCGTTGGCCTGTTCCTGCAGGGCGGCGCGTTGCTGGGCGTAGGTGTAGACCATGACGGCCCAGGAGCCGGCCATGCTGGCCGTGTCGGGCGGGGCCCAGACCAGCTGGCGCGACAGGAAGACCTGGTTGGGGTGCATGGCGGCCGGATCGCCGGCGTTGGGGGTGTCGGCCGCCAGCTGGGCGGCCAGGGTGTCGAGCCCGGCATGCGGCAGGGGCAGGCCTTCGGCGCCATCGACCAGCAGGCCGGCCTCGACCGGCAGGGCGGGGGCGAGCGGATAGTCGCCGCCATCGCCGCCGGTGGCCGCACCCGGCTGCGGCTGCGGGTGGGGGCGGTCCGGCACGCTCAGCGGTGCGGTGGTGGGTCCGATGCGGTCAAATGCCATGGTGCTAACTCGTGTCTCGCAGGCCAAAAAAAAGCCAACCGGATCGCCGGTTGGCTCCTGGTGCTCCTGTCTGCAGGCAGATCAGGGCAGCGCTACAGTTATTGCAGCAGGGACATAACCAGCGACGAGGTGCTGTTGCTTTGCTTCAGCATCGCGGTACCGGCTTGCAGCAGCATCTGGCTCGAGGTCATGTTCGACGATTCGGTCGCGAAGTCGGTGTCCATGATACGGCCGGTTGCGGCCTTGGTGTTGGTCGAGACGTTGGCCAGGTTGTTGTACACGTGGTCCAGGCGGTTCGATGCTGCACCCAGTTGCGAGCGGACGGTGCCGACGTCATCGATTGCGGTCTTCAGCAGGTCGATGGTGGCGCCCGCGGAGGCGGTCAGTTCCGTGCCGGAAGGGGTGGCGGCAACGCCGGTGCTGACATAGCCGGAAGCGGCGGCCAGGATCGATGCGTGCATGGTGCTGATCTGGGTCGACACATTCACGTTCATCTTTTCCGCGGTCGATGCGCCGATCTGGAAGTCGACGCCGGCAGCGACAGCGAAGGTGCCGGTGGTATCGTTCATCAGCTTCTGGCCGCCGAACGAGGTATTGCCGACGATGTTGGTCAGTTCCTGGGTCAGCGCGTCGAATTCAGACTGCATGGCGGTCTTGTCCGAAGCGTTGGACGAGCCGTCTGCTGCCTGGGTGGCCAGGTCTTTCATGCGGATCAGGATGTTGGTGGTCTCATCCAGCGCGCCTTCGGCCGTTTGCATCATGGAAATCGAATTCTGGGTGTTGCGCATTGCCACAGCCATACCGCTGGTCTGTGCTTTCAGACGGGTTGCGATCTGCAGGCCGGCAGCGTCGTCCATTGCCGAGTTAATGCGGAAACCGGTGCTCAGGCGGGTCTGCGAAGTCGACAGGCTGCCCTGGGTGCGCGTGATCGAGTTCTGTGCGGAAAGGGCCGCAGCATTGGTGTGAAGGCTCAGCATGAAATAACTCCTGGTAGGTGGATTCAGTTCGGAGCAACGGACTCTTTGTGCTCTCCCAAGTACAAGACGACCGTTTCGGGTGGGACATTAAATGCTTCGTGGAAATTTTTAAAAATATTTGTCACGGGTGCCGCCTGAGCCCGTCTGTAGGCGTGCCACGGCTCGATTATGGCCGCTTTCTGATGCCCTTGGCGAAAAAAAACAGCGCGGGGTGCAAGCACGCCGCGCTGTCAAGTTGCTATCTACTGCTTACATGTTCGGGTAGTTCGGGCCGCCGCCGCCTTCCGGCGTGATCCAGACGATGTTCTGGGTCGGGTCCTTGATGTCGCACGTCTTGCAGTGGACGCAGTTCTGGGCGTTGATCTGCAGCCGGTCCTGGCCATCGTCCGTCTTCATGAACTCATACACGCCGGCCGGGCAGTAGCGCGCCTCCGGGCCCGCATACTGGCGCAGGTTGATGTCCACCGGCACGCTGGCGTTCTTCAGCGTCAGGTGCACGGGCTGGTCTTCCGCGTGGTTGGTGTTGGAAATGAACACCGAGGACAGGCGGTCGAAGGTCAGCTTGCCGTCCGGCTTGGGGTAGACGATGGGCTGGAACTGGCTGGCCGGCTTCAGGCACTCGTGGTCGGCGTGGCTGTGGTGCAGCGTCCATGGCGCCTTGCCGCGGAAGATGATCTGGTCGATGCCCGTCATCAGGGCGCCCACGTACAGGCCCATGTTCAGGTAAGGCTTGACGTTGCGCGCCACGTGCAGCTCTTCGTGCAGCCACGATTGCTCGAAGGCGACCGGGTAGCTGGCCAGTTCGTCGTGCTGGCGGCTCTCGCCCAGCGCGGCAAAGACCGACTCGGCGGCCAGCATGCCGGACTTGATGGCGGCGTGGCTGCCCTTGATGCGGCTCATGTTGAGGAAGCCGGCGTCGCAGCCGATCAGGGCGCCGCCCGGGAATACTAGCTTGGGCAACGATTGCAGGCCGCCGGCCGTGATGGCGCGGGCGCCGTAGGAGATGCGCTTGGCGCCTTCGAAGAAGGTGCGGATGGCCGGGTGGGTCTTGTAGCGCTGGAATTCCTCGTACGGCGACAGGTAGGGGTTCTCATAGTTCAGGCCGACCACATAGCCCACCATGACCTGGTTGTTTTCCAGGTGATACAGGAAGGAGCCGCCATAGGTCTTGGAGTCCAGCGGCCAGCCGGTGGTGTGGATCACCAGGCCAGGCTGATGCTTGGCCGGGTCGATTTCCCACAGTTCCTTGATGCCGATGCCGTACGACTGCGGGTCCTTGCCCTTGTTCAGGTCGTACTTGGCCATCAGCTGCTTGCCCAGGTGGCCACGCGCGCCTTCGGCGAACAGCGTGTACTTGCCGTGCAGTTCCATGCCCAGCTGGAAATTGGGGCCGGCGTTGCCTTCGCGGTCCACGCCCATGTTGCCGGTGGCCACGCCCTTGACGGAGCCGTCGTCGTTGTACAGGATTTCGGCGGCCGGGAAGCCGGGGAAGATTTCCACCCCCAGCGCTTCGGCCTGCTGGCCCAGCCAGCGCACCACGTTACCGAGCGAAATGACGTAGTTGCCATGGTTTTCGAAACAGGCCGGCAGCGCGAAGTTAGGCGTCTTGTAGGCTTTGGTTTCGGTCAGGAACAGCACGCGGTCTTCCGTCACCTCGGTGTTGAGGGGCGCGCCCAGTTCCTTCCAGTTCGGAATCAGCTCGGTGAGCGCCTTGGGGTCCATCACGGCGCCCGACAGGATGTGCGCGCCCAGCTCGCCGCCTTTTTCCAACACGACGACGGACACTTCCTGGCCTTTGTCGGCGGCCATCTGCTTGATCTTGATGGCGGCCGACAAGCCGGCAGGGCCGCCGCCGACGATCACGACGTCATACTCCATCGCATCGCGTGGGCCGTACTGTTCAACTAGGTTATTGGGCTGTGTCATGGTGTGTTCTTATGAGGAGGAGAGAAAAATTTTAGCACGAGTGTGCTTCTTTTTGCTGCCGAATGCAACGCCGGCGACATTTTGCGGCACATTATTAGATGCTGCAATCTAATACTGGCAATTTGTGTAATCATTACGTTGGACTGCATCAGTGGGTCTGCCATCAAAAATACAGGGAGTAGCTCGTGGGTATAGAAGTCAACTTTGAGGGAAAAATTGCGCTGATCACCGGCGCCTCCAGCGGTCTGGGAGCCCGTTTTGCCAAAGTGCTGGCCCAGGCCGGCGCCCAGGTCGTGCTCGCTTCGCGCCGTACCGAGCGTCTGAAGGAACTGCGGGCCGAGATCGAGGCCGACGGCGGCGCGGCCCACGTGGTCAGCCTGGACGTGACGGATTTCGCCAGCATCAAGTCGGCCATCGCCCACGCCGAGACGGAAGCGGGACCGATCGACATCCTGGTCAACAACTCCGGCGTGTCGACCACCCAGCGCCTGGTGGACGTGACGCCGGAAGACTACAGCTTCATCATGGATACCAATTTGCGCGGCGCCTTTTTCGTGGCCCAGCAGACGGCCAAGCGCATGATCGCGCGCGCCAAGGGTGATCCCAAAAAACAACACCGCATCATCAACATCGCCTCCGTGGCCGGCTTGCGGGTGCTGCCCCAGATCGGCGTCTATTGCATGAGCAAGGCGGGCGTGGTGCAGATGACCAAGGCCATGGCGGTGGAGTGGGGCAAGTATGGCATCAACACCAACGCCATCTGCCCCGGCTATATTTCCACGGAAATCAACGAGGATTATTTTGCCAGCGAGCAGGGCCAGAAGCTGGTCGAGATGCTGCCGCGCAAGCGGCCCGGTAAGCCGGAAGACCTGGACGGCCTGATGCTGCTGCTGGCCGGCGACGAGTCGCATTTCATCAACGGCGCCATCATTTCGGCCGACGACGGCATGCTGGCCATGTAACGGGCGAGCGCAACAGGGGCCCGTTGGCATGGCGGCAGCGTGCCGCGGCGCCTGGCCCCTTGCACCTCGATGCGGAACCGTCAGGCTGTTGCCTGACGGTTACAGCTGATGCAGGCCCACCAGCTTGTGCACCAGTTCGGAAGACGTGCCGGCGTTGAATTTGCGCATCAGCTTGGCGCGATGCATTTCCACCGTGCGCGGGCTCAGGTCGACCTGGCGTGCGATCACCTTGCTGGTCTTGCCTTCCACCAGCAGGGCGGCGATTTCCCGTTCGCGCGGCGTCAGTTCGGCCGTGACGGGGCGCTTCTCGCTCACGTCCTCGAAAGTCCAGATGCCCGGCCCCAGCGGTTCGTTGGCCTTGAGCGCATGGCCCGTCACGTGGCACCAGAACAGTTCGTCGTTGGCGCGGCGCATGATGCGCTCGTCCGAATAACGGCCCTTGGCGTTCATGATGGGAATGATGCGGTCGCCCGTGCGCAGGAATTCGTCCATGGTGGGGTACAGGGCGCGGAACGACAGGCCCTGCAGCGCCTCGCGCGTGTAGCCGAACATGGCCGCCAATGCTTCGTTGCAAGCCTGGATCACGCGGTTTTCGGAAATGCACATGCCTACCGGCGCATGCAGGAAGATGGATTCGTAATCGATGTCGGACGGTGCGTTCATGTAGGGCGAAATCAACTCGGGTGACAGGCAAACAGGGTAAAAAGGAGGGCGGCGCGCCGGTAGTTCTACGGTATTGTGCTTTTAATGTGCGTATTCTATGCTCATACGCTCTTCGCCGAATAACGCGAGCGACACAGCTTATCAAAAGAAAAGGGACACGTATGAATAAAGTTTATCCCGATGCCGCCGCCGCCCTGGCCGGTATCGTCCAGGATGGTCAAACCATCGCCGTCGGCGGCTTCGGCCTGTGCGGCATTCCCGAAGCCCTGATCGCCGCCCTGCGCGATTCCGGCGTCAAAGGCCTGACGGCCATATCCAACAACGCCGGCGTCGATGGTTTCGGCCTGGGCCAGCTGCTCGAGACGCGCCAGATCCGCAAGATGATTTCGTCCTACGTGGGCGAGAACAAGGAATTCGCGCGCCAATACCTGGCCGGTGAACTGGAACTGGAATTCACGCCCCAGGGCACGCTGGCCGAAAAGCTGCGCGCCGGCGGCGCCGGCATCCCGGCCTTCTTCACCAAGACGGGCGTGGGCACGATCGTGGCCGAAGGCAAGGAAATCCGTGAATTCGACGGCGAAGCATACGTGATGGAGCGCAGCCTGGTGGCCGACGTGTCGCTGGTCAAGGCCTGGAAGGCCGACAAGGCCGGCAACCTGATATTCCGCAAGACGGCGCGCAACTTCAATCCCAACGTGGCCATGGCCGGCAAGATTACGGTGGTGGAAGTGGAGCAGCTGGTCGAGACGGGCGAGATCGATCCGGACCAGGTGCACCTGCCCAGCATTTTCGTGCACCGCATCGTGGTCAACGCCACGCCGGAAAAACGCATCGAACAGCGCACCGTGCGCGCCAACTGAGGCTTGCGCCACCAAAACAAGACGGAGATTACTATGGCATGGACTCGTGACGAAATGGCCGCGCGCGCGGCGAAGGAATTGCAGGACGGTTTTTATGTGAACCTGGGCATAGGCTTGCCCACGCTGGTGGCCAACTACGTGCCCAGCGATATCGAAGTGTTCCTGCAGTCGGAAAACGGCTTGCTGGGCATCGGCCCGTTCCCGACGGAAGCGGAAGTGGATGCGGACCTGATCAATGCGGGCAAGCAGACCGTGACGGCGCTGCCCGGTTCGGCCTACTTCAGCTCGGCCGACTCGTTCGGCATGATCCGCGGCGGCAAGATCAACCTGGCCATCCTGGGCGCGATGCAGGTGTCGGAACATGGCGACCTGGCCAACTGGATGATTCCGGGCAAGATGGTCAAGGGCATGGGCGGCGCCATGGACCTGGTGGCCGGCGTCAAGCGCGTGGTGGTGCTGATGGAGCACGTGGCCACGGCCAAGGACGGCAGCACTTCGCATAAGCTGCTCAAGCATTGCGATTTGCCGCTGACGGGCGTGGGCGTGGTGGACTTGATCATCACCGACCTGGGCGTGATGGAAGTGACGGGCAAGGGCTTGAAGCTGATCGAACTGGCGCCCGGCGTCAGCAAGGAGCAGGTGCAGGCTGCTACGGGTGTCGAGCTGGACATGTCGGCCGTATAAATCGTCGCAGATGTTGAACTGGAGACGGCGCGCCTTGGGTGCGCCGTTTTGCATTTCTGCTCTCCCTACGGTTGCCAGTTACTGTAGGGCAGGTCCACCGGTCCTTCTATTTCCGCCAGTTCGCCACTGTCTTTCAGTTTTTCCAGCGCCTTGGATAAGATGGCGGCCACCTGATAACCGCGCTCGGTGCGCGGATAGATGATTTTCACATCGAAGCGATGATAAAAACTTCTATGGATATTGGACAGTTCAAGCGCCTTCAGGACGGGATCGGCCGCGGAATCAGCAAAAATATAGCCGTCGATTCTCCCCAAACTGAGCATCTTGAGACTTAATTCTATGCTGTTCGATGGAATGACATGGAACGGGAAATAGTCCACATGCGCGCGGTCGGACGCAATGACGTGGTTCGCCAGATTGTCCAGCGTCACACCGCTGCCCTTGCGCGTATAGAGTACGAAATTGACGTGAAAAATGGTCTCCCTGGAATAGAAAAACTTGAGGTCATTTTCGGAAACCACCGTATTGCGGATAAGCGGAATGTGAAAGTCGGCCAGGCTGGACTCCACGTTGGTGACGGAGCGGGCGAATGGATAGATATCGTAGCGGATGTCGGTCCCGGATGCCTTGGCCAAGGCTTGGACCAGCCTGACTTGTATGCCTTCAGATTTGCTTGGCGCGTGGACCGGCATGCGCGCTAACGACGCCACGATCGGCTGGGCTGCTTGCGCGCAGACAAACGCGCACATGGCCAGCAGCAGGGAAAATGTGATTTTTACGATCTTCATGTCTTGGTGCGGCGCCTGCGCATTAGCATATGCCAGTATCGTGCCGGGCCGCAGCGCGCAGGCTGGATGATCAAACGGGAGGGCACGGCATGGCAACCGACTGCTACTGGCCGGTAGTGGCCCATGACGACTCTAACTCATCTGGCCGATGTTGTCAGTTCAAGTCTGGACTATTACCCACCAGCGTATTTGCATGGGCCGTCGCTGTGCGGCCGCTGCTGCTTGCCATTAGCGCCCCGCGCTTGCCATATGCAAGCTGCCTGATAATTAAAATGGTCGTTTAGATAATCGACTGCTATAGTGGTATGGCAGTCCCTGCATGGCGATCCCCGCGCCGCGCCACCCCACCAGGAGCATATTGATGAGCTCGCCACAACCTTTTGTGCCGTTCGGTAATCCGCCGCAACTGACGGCAACGCAAGCGGCCAATCTGACCATCGCTCTCGTGCAGGCGATGAAGGAATCGACCGCAAATATCCAGTTGCCCGACGTCGCTTCCGCCGGCTATAGCGTGGTCGCCGGCATCGTCAAAGGCAAGTTCGGCCTGCTGGCGACGATACCTGAGCTGGTATGGGCGGTTGCGAATCGGGATTGGACCAAGGTCCAAGGCATCATCTTTGACCAGGTAATGAGCATCGCCAGCCTGGACGATTTGCTGAGCCTGGCGGAAGCGATCAAGACGGTCGACAACGGCAGGGCATATGCGTCGCTCATGAAAAACATCAACTACAAGCGGGCATTGGACAAGTTCGACTAGCCGGCCGCAGCCGGCCGACGGAACAGGTTCGCGAAGCCACCTGTCGCGGACTGGCCGCCGCCAAAGCAAACGGCCCCGCACTGTGCAGTGCGGGGCCGTGCCGGTGGAGCGGGGCAGGCTTAGTGCTGGGCCACTTTCAAGCCTTCCTCGCCGTAGGCCGGGCTGGAAGCGGAGCCGGGGTTGGCCAGCTCCATTTTCAGGCGGTCGTGGTCCAGTTCCTTTTCCCAGTTCGACACGACCACGGCGGCCACGCCGTTGCCCACGAAGTTGGTCAGGGCGCGGCATTCGCTCATGAAGCGGTCGATGCCGAGGATCAGCGCCATGCCGGCCACGGGAATGGTGGGCACCACGGCCAGGGTGGCGGCCAGCGTGATGAAGCCGGCGCCGGTGATGCCGGACGCGCCTTTCGAGGTCAGCATGGCCACGCCGAGGATGGTCAGTTCCTGCGCCAGCGTCAGGTCGGTGTTGGTGGCCTGGGCCACGAACAGGGCCGCCATCGTCATGTAGATGTTGGTGCCGTCCAGGTTGAACGAGTAGCCGGTGGGCACCACCAGGCCGACGACGGACTTGGAGCAGCCGAGCTTTTCCAGCTTGGTCATCAGCGAGGGCAGGGCGCTTTCAGACGAGCTCGTCCCCAGCACGATCAGCAGTTCTTCCTTGATGTAGAGGATGAAGCGGCCGATGGAGAAGCCGGTCAGCTTGGCCACCGTGCCCAGCACGATGAAGACGAACAGGGCGCAGGTCAGGTAGAACGAGCCCATCAGCTTGGCCAGCGGCAGCAGCGAGGCGATGCCGTATTTGCCGATGGTGAAGGCCATGGCGCCGAACGCACCCAGGGGAGCCACTTTCATGATGATGTTGACCATGCCGAAGATGGCGCCGGCGATCTCGTCGATCAGGCGCGTCACGGGCTTGCCCTTCTCGCCCATGATGGACAGGGCGAAGCCGAACAGGATGGCCACCAGCAGCACTTGCAGGATTTCACCCTTGGCGAACGCATCGACCATGGTGTTGGGGATGATGTTCATGACGAAGTCGATCGTCGACTGCGACTTGGCCTTGGTGGTGAATTCGGCGATGGCCTTGGTGTCGAGCGTGGCCGGGTCGGCGTTGAAGCCGGCGCCGGGGCGCAGGATGTTGGCCACGAACAGGCCGATCACGAGCGCGAAGGTGGACACCACTTCGAAATAGAGCAGGGCCTTGCCGCCCACGCGGCCGACTTTCTTGATGTCCTGCATGCCGGCGATCCCCGACACGACGGTGCAGAAGATCACGGGGGCGATGATCATCTTGATCAGCTTGATGAAACCGTCTCCCAGCGGCTTCATGGCGACGGCGTTGGCGGGCAGGAAATAGCCCAGCAATACGCCGCAGGCGATCGCAAACAGCACCTGCACGTATAGTATTTTATAGAACGGCTTTTTCACGGTGACTCCTCGTGGCGGGTAATTTGAGGAGTTCATGATGGATGAAAGGTTCAGTTATCACCATTGTGGTTAACCGCAAATCAGCGCGGTGATAACTGGGGGAGGGCGGCCTGTGGCGTATCCGCCACGGGTGCCGGGCTATATTGGGTTGCAGGCGCTGCGCCCGCCGGCCCGTCACCGGGGGCTGGGCCTGGCAGGGAACTTGCCCCGGAGCGGGGATCATCCAAGGCCGTTGCCCCTGGTTGGCGGCCGGACTGCAGTGTCCGGCCGCGGTCGTTTCACGCAATCGCAGCTTACTGGGCGACCCAGCCGCCATCCATGTTCCACGTCGCGCCGCGCACCTGGCGCGCCGCGTCGCTGCACAGGAACACGGCCATCGCGCCCAGTTCCTCCGGCGTGACGAACTCGCCGGAGGGCTGCTTGTCGGCCAGCAGGGCGCGCTTGGCGTCCTCGTTGCTGCTGCCATCCTTGGCCGCGCGCGCGTCCACCTGCTTTTGCACCAGCGGCGTGAGCACGAAGCCGGGGCAGATGGCGTTGACCGTCACGCCCGTCTGCGCCGTCTCCAGCGCGGCCACCTTGGTCAGCCCCAGCAGGCCGTGCTTGGCCGCCACGTAGGCCGATTTCTGGGCCGAGCCCACCAGGCCGTGCACGGAGGCCAGGTTGATGATGCGGCCCCAGTTCTTGGCGCGCATGCCGGGCAGGGCCAGGCGCATGGTGTGGAAGGCCGAGGTCAGGTTGATGGCGATGATGGCGTCCCATTTGTCGACCGGGAAATCCTCGACGCTGGCCACGTGCTGGATGCCGGCGTTGTTGACCAGCACGTCCACGCCGCCGAACTTGTCGGCGATAAATTTCATCATCGCTTCGATTTCGGCCGGCTTGGACATGTCGGCGTTGTGATAGGCCGTCTGGACCTTGAATTCGCGGGCCACGTCGGCCTGCAGTTTGTCGATCTCGGCCGCGTCGCCGAAACCGTTGAACACGATGTTGGCCCCTTCGGCGGCCAGCGCGCGCGCCATGCCCAGACCGATGCCGGAAGTGGAGCCGGTAACCAGTGCCGTTTTGCCTGCCAGAATAGTGCTTGCCATGTTGTCCTCTGTGATAAAAGATCGCGGGTTGGTGGTATGGAGCGTGCTGCGCTACACTGCGGTAAGATTTTAAGCGCAACGCCCGGTAAAATGTGATCTCCGGTCATCATTACATAAAAATCCACCTGCGGTAGTTGGTGACGAAACCGCATCTGACAAGGAAGTGGCATGTTCGAAGCAAAAATAAAGTCTGTTCAGTGCCTGTCCATGGCCGGCCTGCATCATATGGCGTACAAGGAATGGGGCGCGGCCGACAATCCGAACGTGCTGGTGTGTGTGCATGGCGTGACGCGGGTGTCGGACGATTTCGACGCCATGGCGCGCGCGCTGGCCGCCGACTATCGCGTGATCTGCCCCGACGTCGTGGGCCGCGGCCGTTCCGGCCGGCTGCGCAATCCCCAGCTGTACGTCATTCCCCAGTACGTGAGCGACATGGTCGCGCTGCTGGCGCGGGTACTGGCTGACAACGAGCGCCAGAGCGTGGACTGGTTCGGCACCTCGATGGGCGGCCTGATCGGCCTGGGCCTGGCCTCGCTGCCGGGCAATCCCATCGCGCGCCTGATCCTGAACGACATCGGGCCGTCGCTGGAAGCGGCGGCCCTGCAGCGCATCGGCGACTACATCGGCCAGGATTTGCGCTTCCCCACGTTCGAGGAGGGCGCGCGCTTCATCCGCGACGTCTCGCTCACCTTCGGCCCGCACACGGAAGCGGAGTGGCACAAGCTGGCCGCCGACGTGCTGCGCCAGGACAAGGACGGCATGTGGGTGCGCCATTACGACATGGGCCTGGCCCAGCCGTTCCGTTCGGCCACGCCGGAATCGGTGGCGGCCGACCAGGCGGCCTTGTGGCACTCGTACGACGCCATCACCTGCCCCACGCTGCTGATCCGCGGCAGCGAGTCGGACCTGCTGTCGCGCGACACGGCGCGGAGCATGACCGAGCGCGGGCCACGGGCCACGCTGGTGGAAGTGCCGGGCGTGGGCCATGCCCCCACCTTCGTGCACGACGACCAGATCGCCATCGTCAAGCGATTCTTACTGAACCAATAAACGGCAGCATATCAACAGCAACAAGAACGAGAACACGAGTATGGAAATCAAACGACTGCATGTAGGTAAGCGCCTGTCCGAAGTGGCGATCCACAACAACACCGTCTACCTGGCCGGCCAGGTCGCCGACGACAAGAGCCAGGACATCAACGGCCAGATGCGCGAAGTGCTGGGCCACATCGACCGCCTGCTCGACGAGGCCGGCAGCGACAAGAGCTGCATCCTGAACTGCCAGATCTATCTGTCCGACATGGTCCATTTCGCCGGCATGAACGAGGAGTGGGATGCCTGGGTGCCGCACGGCCACACGCCGCCGCGCGCCACCGTGCAGGCGCAACTGGCCGATCCGGCCTGGCTGGTGGAGATCGTCGTCACCGCCGCTTTACGTTAGGTCGCATATGGTTTCCATTGCGGCGCTCAACAGCGCAACGTCGGACCAGCTGGTGCAGGGCCTGTCGGCCGAGGATGGCGCACGCGTGCTGGCCGCCCTCGACCAGGCCAGCGCGGCCTATGGCGACAAGCTGTGCGGCTGCGGCCAGCCGGCATTCGATTTTTCCGTCGGCGTGGCCGGCACCCTGGCCTTCCTGCGCACCGATGCGGAAACCCGCATCGCCGGCCTGATGTTCGAGCTGACCCTGCTCGACCCCACCCAGGCGCCCACCATCGAGCCGCGCTTCGGCAAGGAAGTGTGCGACCTGGTGTCCGGCGTGCGCCAGCTGATACGGCTGCGCGAACTGACCCGGGGCCAGAAGGACGCAGGCGGCCGCGGCAAGAACGCGGCCCAGCTGGCCGTGGCCCAGGTGGAAACGCTGCGCAAGATGCTGCTGGCCATGGCCACCGACATGCGCGTGGTGCTGGTGCGGCTGGCGTCATGCGTGACGACGCTGCGCTACTTCGCCGACATCAAGCTGTTCAACGATGCCACGCGCGCCTACGGCCGCGAGACGCTGGACCTGTACGCGCCGCTGGCCAACCGGCTCGGTATCTGGCAACTGAAGTGGGAGCTGGAGGACTTGTCGTTCCGCTTCATCGAGCCGGACACGTACAAGCGCATCGCCAAGATGCTGGAAGAAAAGCGCATGATGCGCGAAGGCTTCGTCACCTCGGCCATCGCCCGCCTGCAGTCGGAAATGGCGGCGGCCGGGATCCAGGCCGAAGTGTTCGGCCGGCCCAAGCACATCTACAGCATCTGGAACAAGATGCGCGGCAAGGAACTCGACTTCACCGACCTGTACGACGTACGGGCCTTCCGCGTGATCGTGGCCGACGTCAAGACTTGCTACACGGTGCTGGGCGTGGTGCACAATATCTGGACCCCGATCCCCAAGGAATTCGACGACTACATTTCCCGTCCCAAGCCCAACGGCTACCAGTCGCTGCACACGGTGGTGACGGCCGAGGATGGCCGGCCGCTGGAAGTGCAGATCCGCACCCAGGAAATGCACAACTTCGCCGAGTACGGCGTGGCGGCCCACTGGCGCTACAAGGAGGAGGGCGGTTCCAACTTCGCCGGCCAGAAATACGACGAGAAGATCGCCTGGCTGCGCCAGCTGCTGGCGTGGAAGACGGACGTGGCCGACGCCGTCGTGGGCCAGGAAGAGACCCAGCGCGAGTGGGTGGAAAAACTCAAGGCGGCCGCGCTGGACGACCGCATCTTCGTGCTCACGCCGCAGGCGCGGGTGCTGGAGCTGCCCGTGGGCGCGACACCGATCGACTTTGCCTACCACCTGCACAGCGACGTGGGCCACCGCTGCCGCGGCGCCCGCGTGGACGGGGTGATGGTGCCGCTCAACACGCCGCTGAAGAACGGCCAGACCTGCGAAATCATCACGGCCAAGGGCGCGCCCGGCACGGCCGGTCCGTCGCGCGACTGGCTTAACGTGGACTACACGGTCAGCAGCCGCACGCGCTCCAAGATCCGGGCCTGGTTCCATGCCATCGACATCCAGGAGACGCTGTCCAACGGCCGCGCGCTGGTGGAAAAGTCGCTGCAGCGCGAAGGCAAGACGGCCGTCAACCTGGAAGCGCTGGCGCAAAAGCTGGGCTTTGCCAAGGTGGACGACCTGTTCCTGTCCGTGGGCAAGGAAGAATTCAGCCTGCGCCATGTGGAAAACGCGCTGCACGACCAGGGCGAGCCGGCCGCGCCGGAAGACGCCGTGGTGCTGGGCAAGAGCCGCGCCTCGAGCGTGGAGCAGGGCGCCAAGTCGGGCGTGCTGGTGGTGGGCACGGACGGCCTGATGACGCAACTGGCCAAGTGCTGCAAGCCGGCGCCGCCGGACAGCATCGTCGGCTTCGTCACGCGCGGCAAGGGCGTGTCCATCCACCGCGCCACGTGCAAGAACTTCGCCGAGATGCGGGCCAAGGCGCCGGAACGGGTGATCGTGACGGACTGGGGCCGCACCAGTTCCGACACCGTGTACCCGGTCGACATCTTCATCCTGGCCGGCGACCGCCAGGGCCTGTTGCGCGACATTTCGGAGATTTTCTCGCGCGAGAAGATCAACGTGATCGGCGTCAACACCCAGTCCGCCAAGGGCCAGGCCCGCATGACGTTCACGGCCGAAATCGGCGCCACGGCGCAGCTGCAAAAGGCCTTGCTGGCCATTGCGGAAGTGGGCGGCGTGCTGGAGGCGCGGCGCGCCTGATCCCGCGTCGGCCGGGCGGCGGACCCGCCGCGCGCCAGGCGGGCCCCGGCTCCGGCTTCGGCCCGCGCGTCTGCCACCGGCAGCGCACGGGCCGGGGCGGGACTGGCCGCAGCCATGCGCCCGCCCATTCCTCCCCTTACGTTACGATCAGGTCGGCCGCCGACAGCGCATGTACGCCCACCAGCGTGGCAAACTGGATGGCCGCGCCCTTGCCGCTGCCGTCCGCGTCATAGCTGAGGGCGCCCGTGGTGGTGTTGAACAGCACGTAGTCGTTGCTGTCCAGCGCCGTGCCGGTGGCGCTGGCCACGAAGTTGGCGGCGGCCAGCGGGCCGGTGGTCATCAGCTTCTTGAACACGGCATTTTCCAGCTGGATCACATCCAGGCCGGACTGGAAGTCCGTAATGCTGTCGAGATTGCTGCTGGCGCTCGGGGCCGACTCGAAACGGAACACGTCGGCCCCGGCGCCGCCCGTCAGCACGTCGTTGCCCGCGCCGCCGATCAGCAGGTCGGTGCTGGCGCCCCCAATCAGCGTGTCGTTGCCGGCCAGGCCGGACAGCGTGTTGGCGCCGTCATTGCCGGTCAGGAAGTTGGCCAGCGCGTTGCCGGTGCCGTTCAGCGCGGCGCCGCCCGTCAGCGTCAGGTTCTCGAGGAAATTGCCCAAGGTCCAGCTGACGCTCGCTTCTACCGTATCCACGCCGCCCGCATCGATCTTGCTGGTGGCCGTCGTGGTCTCCAGTACCTTGTCGGAGGCATTGTCGACCACGTAGCTGTCGTTGCCGGCCCCGCCCAGCAGGGTATCGGCGCCGCTGCCGCCGTCGAGCCGGTCGTTGCCGGCGCCGCCGCTCAGGGTGTCGTTGCCGCCCAGACCGTTCAAGCTGTCCGCATAGGCGGTGCCGGTCAGGCTGTCGTTGCCGGCCGTACCGACCTGGTAGCCGGTGACGGCGCCAGTGGCGCCGCTGGTCACGGCTTCGGCCGTGCCATGGCCGTCCGTGTAGCTGGCATGCACGCTGATGGCCTTGCCGACCAGGGCGCTGCCCAGCAGCAGGCTGGCGCCGGTGGCGCCGGCGATCGTGCTGCCGTCGGCCAGCCACTGGTAGGCCAGCTGGCCCATGCCGTCCGCATCGGCCAGGGTGCTGGTGGCCGTCAAGGTCTGTCCCTGCTGGGCGCTGCCGGCGATGGCCAGGCTGCCGGTGGGGCCGTCGTTCACGTTGAGCACGGCCGCCGTCGCGGCGCTGCTCATTTGCTCTTGCGTGCCATGGCCGTCCGTGTAGCTGGCGATGACGCTGATGGCGTGACCCACTTGCGCCTCGGCCAGCGTCAGGCTGGCGCCGGTGGCGCCGGCGATGACGTTGCCGTCGGCCAGCCACTGGTAGCCGATGGCGCCCAGGCCGTCCGCATCGGCCAGCGTGTTGCTGGCGCTGAGGGTCTGGCCCTGGGTGGCCGTGCCGGCGACCAGCACCTCGCCCGTGGGCGCGGCGTTGACGGGCGTCGCCGCGGCCACCACGAACAGCTGGCTGGCCGTGGCGCTGGCGCCGTTGCTGTCGACCACGTCATAGCTCAGTTCCACCGGGCCGGTGTACTGGGCGTCGGGCGTGAAGGTCCAGCTGACGCCGTCGGCGTTCAGTTGCAGCGTGCCGCCGGCGTCGGCGGCCAGGTTGGCGATGTGCAGCTCATCGCCGTCCGGATCGCTGTAGCCTTGCAGCAGCGTGGCCGCCGCGATCTGGTAATCCATTCCCTGCGTCCCTTCCGCCAGGGCGGCGCTGGCGCTGCCGACGGGCGCCTGGTTGAGGTGCACGCTGAGCGTGCCGATCGAGTCCGACAGCACGATATCGAGCCCGCTTTGCAGGTCGTGCCAGATCGATTCGACGGCGGCCACGCTGGAGGCGGAGCCGATGGTGTCGTTGCGGTCCCAGATTTCATGCGCCAGCGCGCCGGCCGGGTCCAGGCCGAGGATGGTGGCGATGGTGGCCTGGTTGCCCAGGTCGAGCGTGGTCCCGGTGCTGTCGGCCAGCAGGATGGCCTGGGTCAGCGCCATGCCCGTCTCGTCGCTGCCGAGCGAGGTCATGACGGCCACCTGCACCAGCGTCTTTTCCAGCGTGAGGGCGGCGGCGTCGGCCGGGTTGGCTTGCAGGGCGGCCCAGCTGTCGTCGTGCAGCAGGTCGACGGTGGGCGCGATGCCCAGCGCCTGCTTGATGACGAGGGCCGCTTCGCTGGTGCTCATGCCCAGCGATACGGCGTTCTGCACCAGGGTCGTCAGCGGGTTTTCCACGCTGGCGCCCAGCGGCGCGCTCAGGTTGAGCATGGTGATGGTGAAGTCGCCATTGCCGGGCGCGGCGATCAGCTTGGCGGCGCTGTCCACGCTCTCCGCCTGGCCGGCCAGGTCCACATAGCCGGCGCTGACGGTGATGTTCTGGCCCACCAGGTCGGCGCCCACCACCAACTGGCTGCCGCTCACGCCCAGGTCCACGCCGTCCGCGTACCAGGTATAGCTGACGCCGCCGGTGGGCACGCCGTCGCTGTCGGACACCTTGGCCGTCAGCGTCTCGCCCTGTGCCCCTATGCCGCTTAGGAAGACCATGCCGGGCGTGTTGGCCGGAGGCGGGGGCGGATTGCCGCTGCCGGCCTGGCTGACCGTGCCGTCCGCGCCCAGGCTCCATTTGCCGTCCGCGAACTGGGCGTATTCCACCGATTTGAGGGTGTCGCTGCCGTCGGCCGCGGAGGCTACCGTGTAGCTGCCGCTGGCCGCGTCGAAGCTGATGGTGTAGTCGGCCTGGTTGCCGGCATAGACGGCCGTGTCGCTGTCGGCGCCGCCGTCCAGGCTGTCGTTGCCCGCGTCACCCTTGAGCTGGTCGGCGCCGCTGCCGCCGTAGACGGTGTCGTTGCCGCTGCCGGCCACCACGATGTCGTCGCCGCCGCCGGCGTAGACGGTGTCGTCGCCGGCCTGCAGGTCAAAATATTCATCCTTGACGCTGCCGGTGATGAGGTCGCTGCCAGCCGTGCCGCCGCCGGAGGTGGCCACCACGCCCGAGCCGGGGATGGTGCCGGCCGTCAGGTTGGACAGGAACAGGCCGCTGTCGTAGATGTGGTCGCCCGTATCGGCAATGCCGATCTTGATGTGGTTGGTCATGCCGGCATTGATGGGGGCCACGATCTTGAGCACATGGCTCACGCCGTCGTATTCGATGGGCAGGGTATTGCCCGCGTTGTCCTGGAAGTAGCCGGCCGCCAGGTTGCCGCTGACCACGCTGAGCGGATGGTTGGGGTCGTGGTTGAACAGGGCGTAGTTGACGCCGTTGACCATCACCACGGCCGAATCGACGAACTGGTCCACCCATTCCGGGAATTCGTCGGAACCGAACACGATGTCGAAGCTGACCGAGGTGGCGTTGGGATCGGTGACGTTGAAGTCGAACGACAGCGTGGTGGCGTCATAGGACTGGGTCTGGAACACGGTGTTGACGACGGCGTCGATGTCGGCGTCGCCGGCGCCGCCGTTGTCGGTGCCGAACCAGGGCATCGTGTTGCTGGTGCCGGGCGTGGTGCCGGACGTGAGCAGCAGGCCGGCGCCTATGCCCAGCGCGCCCAGCGAACCGTCGTACAGGTTGACGGCGTCGGGGCCGGAGGCTTGCAGCACGACCGAGCCGTCGACGATGGCGATGCCGGAGCTGGGGGCCAGCAGGGCGCTGGTGAGTGCGGTGGCGGTGCTGCTGGTGTAGGGGGTAAACGTGGCCATGGTGTCATCCTCTTCAGTTTTCGTGTCGGGCTGGCGTTATGCGCTCTGGCGTGCCGGGGCGCGCCGTATCATCGGAGGACTATACGCAGGCGAGCTGTAGCCAAGCTGAAGGGTTTGATGTCGTTCTGTCAATCGTGCGGGCCGGCGGCCGGGACAGGGAAGCGGACGGCGGCCAGAAAGCCGCCCAGGGTGGGCGAGCGCCCGAATGTGATGGCAGTGTCGTAGGAGGCGGCGATGCCGGCCGCAATGGCCAGCCCCAGGCCGTGGCCGGCCGTCGCCTCGTCGAGCCGGACGCCGCGCCGGGCCAGGCGGGCCAGGTCGGCCTCGGGGCAGCCGGGGCCGTCATCCTCCACCTGCAGCACGACGGCCCCGGCCGGCCCATCCCGGTAGACGCGCAGCAGCACCTGGGAGCGGGCCCATTTGCAGGCGTTGTCGAGCAGGTTGCCGGCCAGTTCCAGCGCGTCTTCACGGTCGCATTGCAGCTGCAAGCCCTCCTGGGCCTCGCAGCGGACGGCCAGCTGGCGTTCCCGGTACAGCATGCGCAGCGTGGTGGCCAGGGCCGTCATTTCGGCCGCCAGGTCGATGGTGGCGGCATGGCCACCGCCGCCGGCCACCCGGGCCCGCCGCAACTCGCTGTCGATGCGGTTGCGCAGCAGCTGCAGCTGTTGCAACATGGCGTCGCCCAGCACGGGGTCCTGGCGGCTGCGGTCCTGTTCGGCCATGTGGGTCAGCACGGCCAGCGGCGTCTTGAGGGCGTGGGCCAGGTTGCCCAGCGCTTCGCGCGAGCGCTGCAGGCGCCGCGTGAGCAGGGCCAGCAGGCGGTTCAGTTCGCGCACCAGGGGCAGCACTTCGGCCGGCACCCGTTCGCCCAGCTGGTCGATCTCGCCCCGCTCCAGCCGGCCCACGTCGGCCCGCACCCGGGCCAGCGGCGACAGGGCCCAGCGCACGATGGCCACCTGGACCGCCAGCAGCAGGGCGAACATGAGCAGGGAGGCGCGTGCGTGGCGCGCCGTCAGCTGCGCCAGCGCGCTGGCGACGGGGCGCATGTCGGTGGCGACGACGATGGTCACTGGCCGGCCCTCGAACGCGTAGCCCGATGCGCTGAGCAGGGTGGCGCGTTGCAGCGGGCCGGTGACCACGGCCACCGTGCGCTGGCCCGGTTGCTGGGGCGCGGCGGCCAGGGTCTGGCCGGACAGCGACGGCGACCGTATCAGCGGCGTGGCGCCGGCCATGATCTGGAAATAGCGGCCCGACGCCGGCGACAGGAACGCGGGATCGAAGTGGGCGATGGCCAGGCTGATCGGCTGGCCGGGCAGGGCCGTCAGGCCGGCGCGCAGTTCATCGGCGTCCTGCGCCAGTTCCCCGGCGATATAGTCGGTCATGACCGTTTGCAAGGTGGCGCCCACCACCGCGCGCTGCACCGCGTACATGGCGGCCAGGCTGAGCATCAGGCCCAGCACCAGGGCGGCCAGCAGCGAGCGCATCAGTCCGGCGCTCCGAACACATAACCCTGGCCGCGGCGGGTGGCGATGCGGCCGGCGCCCAGCTTGTTGCGCAGGCGGTTGACGTGGACTTCGATGACGTTGCTGTCGTGCTCGCTGTCGTTGTCGTACAGGTGTTCCGTCAAATGGGTCTTGGACAGGATCTGGCCCGGGTGGAGCATGAAGTAGCGCAGCAGGCGAAATTCGGTGCCCGACAGGGCGATGCTGCGGTTGTCGAGCAGGACGCACTGGCGGGTTTCGTCCAGCGTCAGGCCGGCCGCCTGCATGGCGCCGCCGGGCTGGGCGTGGCTGCGCCGGATCAGGGCGCTCAGGCGCGCCACCAGTTCTTCCGTGTGGAAGGGCTTGGCCAGGTAGTCGTCGGCCCCGGCCTGGAAGCCGTCGACCTTTTCGCGCCAGGAGTCGCGCGCCGTCAGGATCAGCACGGGCACGGTGTTGGCGCGCGCGCGCCAGTGGCGCAGCGTGTCCAGGCCCGACTGGCGCGGCAGGCCCAGGTCGAGGATGACGGCGTCGTAGGCCCATTCCGTGGCCAGGTATTGCGCGTCCACGCCATTGTCGGCCACGTCCACCGCATAGCCGCGCCGCGCCAGGTCGTCGCGCAGGCGGCCCGACAGGGCGGCATCATCTTCGACCAGCAGCAGCTTCATGACCACTCTCCCGTGACGCGGCCTTGCCGTGGCCGCCAGACTGGAACCAGCATACCAGCAACTGTTTTGCGGATAGCCGTGCTCACGTCATGTTTGGGGCCTGGCGCCGGCCCGGATGGTGCCGGGCAGGGCAGGTAATTCTTTCCTACAATATTTCCTTTTGAAAGCCCTTGTCATTCTGCGGATGGCTCTCTATAATGCTGGTCTTCGGGCGGTTAGTTCAGCTGGTTAGAATACTTGGTCGACATCCAAGGGGTCGCAGATTCGAATTCTGCACCGCCCACCAGAACATGTAAGAGCGAGAAAGGCAATCCGGTTATGACACCGCGAACTACTACCAGGCATGGGGAGTGACGCTAGTCGAACGGGATTCTTTTGCTCAAAAAAAGAAAAAACGCGGCTAGTCCGCGTTTTTTTTCGTCCTTATTTTTACAATTAATCTTTTTGCAGTATTTTTCGGCGCAAGCCGCTTTGGAGATCAATATGCTTTCAGTCCGCCTCCCAGATGGTTCGGCCCGTCAATTCGACGGCCCTGTCACCGTAGCTCAAGTGGCGGCCAGCATCGGTACTGGCCTGGCCAAGGCCGCGCTGGCCGGCAAGGTGGACGGCAAGCTGGTCGACACTTCCTTCCTGATCGAAAAAGATGCGGACCTGGCCATTGTCACCGACAAGGATGCGGACGGCCTGGAAGTGATACGCCACTCGACGGCCCACCTGCTGGCCTATGCCGTCAAGGAGTTGTTCCCCGACGCGCAAGTCACCATCGGCCCCGTGATTGAAAACGGTTTCTATTACGACTTCGCCTACAAGCGCCCGTTCACCCCGGACGACCTGGTGGCGATCGAAAAGAAAATGGCCGAGCTGGCCAAGAAGGATGAGCCCGTCAGCCGCAAGGTGCTGCCGCGCGACGAAGCCATTGCCTATTTCAAGTCCATCGGCGAAGCCTACAAGGCCGAATTGATCGAAGCCATTCCCGCCGACCAGGAAGTGTCGCTCTACACGGAAGGCAAGTTCACCGACCTGTGCCGCGGCCCCCACGTGCCCTCGACGGGCAAGCTCAAGGTGTTCAAGCTGATGAAGCTGGCCGGCGCCTACTGGCGCGGTGACAGCAAGAACGAGATGCTGCAGCGCGTGTACGGCACGGCCTGGACCAAGAAGGAAGACCAGGAGCAGTACCTGTTCCAGCTGGAAGAGGCGGAAAAGCGCGACCACCGCAAGCTGGGCAAGCAGCTCGACTTCTTCCACTTCCAGGACGAAGCGCCGGGCCTGGTGTTCTGGCATCCCAAGGGCTGGACCATCTGGCAGCAGGTCGAGCAATACATGCGCCACAAATACCAGGTCAACGGCTACCAGGAAGTGAAGGCGCCGCAGATTCTCGATTCCAGCCTGTGGGGCAAGACCGGCCACTGGGACAACTACCGCGAGAACATGTTCGTCACCGAGTCGGAAAACCGCTCGTACGCGCTGAAGCCGATGAACTGCCCCGGCCACGTGCAGATCTTCAACAGCAACATGCGCAGCTACCGCGACCTGCCGCTGCGCTACGGCGAGTTCGGCCAGTGCCACCGCAACGAGCCGTCCGGCGCGCTGCACGGCATCATGCGCGTGCGCGGCTTCACCCAGGACGACGGTCACATCTTCTGCACCGAAGAGCAGATCGAGCCGGAAGTGGTGGCCTTCCACACCCAGGCCATGGAAGTCTACCGTGACTTCCATTTCGATAACATCGAAGTCAAGCTGGCGCTGCGCCCCGACAACCGCATCGGCACCGACGAGGTGTGGGATGAGGCGGAAGACGCGCTGCGCTCGGGCCTGCGCGCCTGCGGCGTGACCTGGACCGAGCTGCCGGGCGAGGGCGCCTTCTACGGCCCCAAGATCGAGTATCACCTGAAGGATTCGCTGGGCCGCCCATGGCAGGTCGGCACCATGCAGGTCGACTTCTTCATGCCCGAGCGCCTCGGTGCCGAATACGTGGCGGCCGACAACAGCCGCCAGGTGCCCGTCATGCTGCACCGGGCCATCGTCGGCTCGATGGAGCGCTTCATCGGCATCCTGATCGAGAACTACGCGGGCGCCTTGCCGATGTGGCTGGCGCCGGTGCAAGTGTCGGTGCTCAACATCTCCGACGCGCAGGCCGAATATGTGCAACAAGTGGCTGAAAAGCTGCGCCAGTGCGGGTTCCGGGTGCAGACCGATTTGCGGAACGAGAAGATAACGTATAAAATACGCGAACATTCCGTCCAAAAACTGCCCTACATCCTTGTAGTCGGCGATAAAGAGCGGGATGCCCATACCGTGGCCGTGCGGGCACGGGGCAACGTCGACCTGGGTGTCATGTCCGTCGATGCCCTGGTTGAACGACTCCAGCAAGATGTCGCACACAAAGCCTGACGAGGCAACTCGCAGCGCGGCCGATACATCAGACATTAAAAGGAAACACCATAGCTACTGACAAGTCGCATCGCATCAATGGCGAAATCACTGCCCCTGAAATGCGTTTAAGCGGGGTCGATAACGAGCCTCTCGGTATCGTGACTTTGGCCGAAGCCTTCCGCCTGGCGGAAGAGGCAAACGTCGACCTGGTGGAAATCGCGCCGACCGCGCAACCACCAGTGTGCCGTTTGATGGACTACGGCAAATTCAAGTATTCGGAGCAGAAGAAGGCTCACGAAGCGAAATTGAAGCAGAAGATCATCGCCGTGAAGGAAGTCAAGTTCCGTCCCGGTACCGATGACGGCGATTACAATATCAAGCTGCGCAACCTCATCAAGTTCCTCGATGAAGGCGACAAGACCAAGATCACGCTGCGCTTCCGCGGCCGTGAGATGGCGCACCAGGATATTGGCTTCCGCATGCTGGAACGTCTGAAGGCGGACCTGGAGCCGTACGGCCAGGTCGAGCAGTTCCCGAAGATGGAAGGCCGTCAGATGATCATGGTGCTCTCTCCCAAGAAGAAGAAATAACACGGCGTGTTGAACCGGCCGGCCCCGCCAGGGTGCCGGCTGCAATTCCCGTGCACGATTGCGGCAGTTGGTCTATAATGGCCGGCTGTTGTAATGTGGCGGACTCGCATCTGCTGCAATAACAAGTGAAAGCAGGCATCTAAGCGCAACGTAGTGTTGCCACCTGCAATCCTGTTGATATGGAGCTGTCCGTAAGAGGACAGATTGCTATGCCAAAAATGAAGACCAAAAGCTCCGCGAAAAAACGTTTTCGCGTGCGTCCAGGTGGTACTGTTAAATCGGGTATGGCGTTCAAGCGCCACATTCTGACCAAGAAGACCACCAAAAACAAACGTCAGCTGCGCGGTACCCGCAACATCAACGCTTCGGACGTCACGTCCGTCATGCGTATGATGCCGACTGCTTAATCTCACACTCAATTTAAGGAGTTACTATGCCTAGAGTAAAACGTGGGGTTACAGCTCGTGCCCGTCATAAAAAAGTACTGAACCTGGCCAAGGGTTACCGCGGTCGTCGCAGCAAGGTTTACCGTATTGCCAAGCAAGCAGTGATGCGCGCTGGCCAGTACGCCTACCGCGACCGTCGTAACAAGAAGCGCGTCTTCCGCCGCCTGTGGATCGCCCGTATCAACGCCGCTTCCCGTGAGCATGGCGTGACGTACAGCGTATTCATGAACGGTCTGAAGAAAGCTTCGATCGAACTGGACCGTAAAGTCCTGGCCGACATGGCTGTGATGGACAAGCCAGCATTCGCTGCGATTGTCAACGTTGTGAAAGCAAAAATCGCTGCGTAAGCAATGATTTGTCAGCGCCACCCCAGGGGTGGCGACCAAAAGAACGGGGCAGAGGTGTATACCTGTGCCCCGTTTTTGATTGAGGAAAACGAAAAGCATGGACTCCCTGGAACAACTCGTCGCCTCCGCGGTACAGGATTTCACGGCCGCGCAAGATGACGCCGCCGCACTGGAAAACGCCAAAGCCAAATACCTGGGCAAGACCGGCCAGATTACCGAATTGATGAAGGGCCTGGGCAAGCTGGACCCCGAGCAGCGCAAGGCGCAAGGCGCCCTGATCAACGCCGCCAAGGGACAGATCGAAGCGGCCCTGACGGCCCGGCGCGACGCGCTGGCCGACGCCCAGATGCAAACCCGTTTGAATGCCGAGGCGATCGACGTCTCGCTGCCAGGCCGCGGCCGCGCCGGCGGCGGCATCCATCCCGTGATGCGCACCTGGGAACGGGTGGAAGCGATCTTCCGCTCCATCGGTTTCGACGTGGCCGACGGCCCCGAGATCGAGAACGACTGGACCAACTTCACGGCCCTCAACAGCCCGGAAAACCATCCTGCGCGTTCCATGCAGGACACCTTCTACATCGAAGGCAACGACAGCGAAGGCAAGCCGCTGCTGCTGCGCACCCACACCAGCCCGATGCAGGTGCGCTACGCGCGCAGCCACACGCCGCCGATCAAGGTGATCGCCCCGGGCCGCACCTACCGCGTCGACAGCGACGCCACCCACTCGCCCATGTTCCACCAGGTCGAAGGCCTGTGGATCGCCGAGAACATCAGCTTCGCCGACCTGAAGGGCGTGTACCTGAACTTCGTCAAGGCCTTCTTCGAGACCGACGACCTGCAGGTGCGCTTCCGTCCGTCCTACTTCCCGTTCACGGAACCGTCGGCCGAGATCGACATCGCCTTCGGCTCCGGTCCCTTGAAGGGCCGCTGGCTGGAAGTGTCCGGTTCGGGCCAGGTCCATCCCACGGTGGTGCGCAACTTCGGGCTGGACCCGGAAAAGTACATCGGCTTCGCGTTCGGCTCCGGCCTCGAGCGCCTGACGATGCTGCGCTACGGGATCAACGACCTGCGCCTGTTCTACGAAGGCGACCTGCGTTTCCTCAAGCAGTTCAACTAATCGTCTAAACGGTTTATACCAACAGCGGTCGAGCGCCGTCGCGCTCCCGCTTTCTGAACAATCTTTGCGGCTGAAAGCTCGAATATGCAATTTTCCGAAAACTGGCTCCGTACCATGGTCGATCCGAAGATGACGTCGGACGAACTGGCCCATCTGCTGACGATGTCCGGCCTGGAAGTAGAAGAAGTGGCAGCGGTGGCGCCGCCGTTCTCGAACGTGGTCGTGGGCCACGTGCGCGAGATGATGAAGCACCCCAACGCCGACCGCCTCAACGTGTGCCAGGTGGACGTGGGCACCGGCACCCTGCTCAACATCGTGTGCGGCGCGCCCAATGTGCGCCCCGGCCTGAAGGTGGTGTGCGCCATGGCCGGCGCCGTGCTGCCGCCCGGCGCGGACGGCAAGCCGTTCGAAATCAAGGTGGGCCAGCTGCGCGGCGTCGAGTCGCAGGGCATGCTGTGCTCGGCCAGGGAACTGAAGCTGTCGGAAGAGGGTTCCGGCCTGATGGAACTGCCCGACGACGCGCCCGTGGGCCAGAACTTCCGCGACTACTACGCGCTCAACGACCTCAAGTTCACCATCAAGCTGACCCCGAACAAGGCCGACTGCCTGTCCGTGCTGGGCGTGGCGCGTGAAGTGTCGGCCCTGACGGGCGTGGCGCTGAACGTGCCCCAGTTCCGCACGGCCACCGTCAACAGCACCGAAGTGCTGCCGGTCAAGGTGTCGGCGCCCGACCTGTGCGGCCGCTTCTCGGGCCGCGTGATCCGCCACTTGAACGCCCGGGCCAGCACGCCGGACTGGATGAAGCAGCGCCTCGAGCGCAGCGGCCAGCGTCCCGTGTCGGCCCTGGTCGACATTTCCAACTACGTCATGCTGGAACTGGGCCGTCCGTCCCACGTGTTCGACCTGGCCAAGATCCATGGCGGCCTGGACGTGCGCTGGGGCAAGGCCGGCGAAACCATCAAGCTGCTCAACGGTAACACCATCAGCGTCGACGAATGGGTGGGCGTGATCGCCGACGACAAGGAACTCGAATCGCTGGCCGGCATCATGGGCGGCGACGCCACGGCCGTGTCGCTGGACACGGACAGCATCTACCTGGAAGCGGCGTTCTGGCATCCGGCCGCCATCCAGGGCCGCGCCCGCCGCTACAACTTCTCGACCGACGCCGCCCACCGCTTCGAGCGCGGCGTGGATTACGCCACCACGGTCGAGCACATCGAGCGCATCACGTCGCTGATCCTGGAAATCTGCGGCACCCAGCAAACCCTGGTCGGCCCGGTGGATGACCACGTGGTCAACCTGCCGCAGCGCCAGCCCGTGACCATGCGCACGGCCCGCGCCCAGAAGGTGATCGGGGTGGCGCTGGACGACGCGGCCATCGCCGACATCTTCACCCGGCTGGCCCTGCCGTTCACGCTGGCCGACGGCGTGTTCAGCGTGACGGCGCCCAGCTACCGCTTCGACATCGAGATCGAGGAAGACCTGATCGAGGAAGTGGCCCGCGTGTACGGCTTCGAGAACATCCCGACCGTGGCGCCGGTGGCCGCCAATACCATGATTATCGCGCCGGAAGACACGCGCTCGCTGTTCGCCGTGCGCCACCAGCTGGCCGACCTCGGTTATCAGGAAGTGATCAACATGAGCTTCGTGGAAGCGGCGTGGGAGCAGGACTTCTGCGCCAACGAGCAGCCCATCAAGCTGCAGAACCCCATCGCCAGCCAGCTCAGCGTGATGCGCAGCTCGCTGATCGGCAGCCTGGTGGCCAATGTGCGCTACAACCTGAACCGCAAGGCCAGCCGGGTGCGCGTGTTCGAGACGGGCGCCGTCTACCTGCGCGACGCCAGCGTGGCCGACGGCCCGCTGACCGTGGCCGGCTACCGCCAGCCCAAGCGCGTGGCCGCCATGGCTTACGGTCCCGTGGCCGACGAGCAGTGGGGCCAGGCGAGCCGCAACGTCGACTTCTTCGACGTCAAGGCCGACCTCGAGCAACTGTTCGCGCCGGCCGTGGCCCGCTTCGTCAAGGCCGGCCATCCGGCCCTGCATCCGGGCCGTTCGGCCCGCATCGAGCTCGACGGCAAGACCGTGGGCTACCTGGGCGAACTGCACCCGCGCTGGATGCAGAAGTACGACCTGCCGCAGGCGCCCGTGGTGTTCGAAGTGGATGCTGTTGCTCTTGAGCAACGTTCGCTGCCCGTCTATGCGGAAATCTCCAAGTTCCCCGGCGCCACCCGCGACTTGGCCGCCGTGGTCAAGCAAGGCGTGCCGGCCCAGGATCTGCTCGATACGTTTAATGCTGTGGCGAAAGAAATTCCGCATGGCAATATAGTGCAAGCCATTGTTTTGTTTGATGAATATCGCGGCAAGGGGCTGGAGGCGGACGAAAAATCGCTTGCTTTCCGCTTTAGCTTGCAAGATACTCAAAACACCCTGCAGGACGATGTGGTCGACGCCGTGATGGCCGCGCTGGCCGAGGCGGTCAAGCAAAAGCAGGGCGCACGCTTGCGTGCCTGAGTGCCCGGGGGGCGGTCGCTAGCGTGCCGCGCCGTGGCAGTGCAGGGAGTCCGGCCCGGTCCGGATTCCCCATTCTTTGCGCATACTTTGATAAGGCAGGGCTGTAAAATTAATAACAACGACGTGGATTCCGCCGTCCTTCAATCCGCACTGGCGGCCGATTTGCATCGGGCCATGCAGGTTGCCAAGGTACGCCAGGAAGCGGAAAAGGATTTGCCGACGCTGACCAAGGCGGAGCTGGCCGAGCTGCTGTTCGAGCAGGTCGGCCTGAACAAGCGGGAAGCGAAGGACATGGTCGAGACCTTCTTCGACGAGATCCGCAACGCGCTTGAGCGGGGCGAGGCCGTCAAGCTGTCCGGCTTCGGCAACTTCCAGCTGCGCGACAAGCCGCAGCGGCCGGGCCGCAACCCGAAGACGGGCGAAGAGATACCCATCACGGCGCGCCGCGTCGTGACCTTCCACGCCAGCCAGAAGCTCAAGGGCATGGTCGAGGAGAGCAATCCGACCGCGGCGCGCGCCGCCGCCTGACAGGGACTGACCCGCGATGAACGACCGCCTCGCCAAATCCGAACTTGCGGTGTTGCCGCCCATTCCGGCCAAGCGCTACTTCACCATCGGCGAGGTGAGCGAGCTGTGCGGCGTCAAGCCCCATGTGCTGCGCTACTGGGAGCAGGAATTCACCCAGCTCAAACCCGTCAAGCGGCGCGGCAACCGGCGCTATTACCAGCACCACGAGGTGCTGCTGATACGGCGCATCCGCGAGCTGCTGTACGAGCAGGGCTTCACCATCAGCGGGGCGCGCAATAAACTGGACAGCCGGACGTACGATTCCGGCCAAGGGGAGTATGATGGTGCGTCCGGCTTGAACGGCAGCGCGCCGCCAGCCGCCGTGCCTGCCCTGGACCGGGAGCGGATACGCAAGGAATTGTTGGCGATACTGTCCCTGCTCCAATGAGTGGGCGCAGCGGAAAGAAAAGGCGCGCACAAGGCGTCTTTTTTTTCGTCCCCCCGCCGTTACCCCGCCGGCGAAAATGTCAAATCGGATTTCCATCGAATGTTAAATCGGTAGTGTTATAATGCTAATGTTAAGTTTTTCGTCAGTGCGGCTGAGCCGCGCGGGCGGAGGTGGCGTGAAGTCCGGATCCGCCCTGGCTGGTCCGGACGCAACGAGGGGGAACAATGATACGCGTTGCCATATGTGACGACCATCAGATAGTCCGCGCGGGCTTCAAGCAGATTTTTTCGTCGTCCGACGATTTCGACGTGGTGGCCGAGGCCGGCAGCGGCCGGGAGGCGCTCGACATCGCCCGGCGCGAGATCTGCGACGTGCTGCTGCTCGACATCGCCATGCCGGACCAGAGCGGCATCGACACGCTGCGCACCATCCGCCAGGGCCAGCCGGACTTGCCGGTGCTGATACTGTCGGGCTATCCGGCCCAGCAGTACGCGCTCAACCTGTTCAAGATGGGGGCCAACGGCTACCTGAACAAGGAATGCGAGGCCGACGAGCTGATGACGGCCGTGCGCACCGTGTTCCAGGGGCGGCGCTATGTGAGCGCCACCGTGGGCGAGTTGTTGGCCCAGAGTTTCGACCGCGACCCCAACACGGCGCCCCACACGGAGCTGTCGGACCGCGAGTTCCAGGTGTTCCTGCGGCTGGCGCGGGGCGCCACCGTGAGCGACATCGGGGTGGCCTTGTCGCTGAGCATCAAGACCGTCAGCACTTACCGCACCCGCATCATGGAAAAGATGGGCATGCAGTCGAACAGTGACCTGACCTATTACGCCATGAAAAATAACTTGCTTGACTGAAAGTAGTTGATCGACAGGGGGCGCGCACTGTAGGGCTGGCGCGCTGCGGCGGGCGGCCACCCGGACTATAATGGGGTGGCCCGGCGCATCTCAGCCGCCCGCCGAACCTCTCGAAGGATGTCTATCAGGATGTATTTCACCGCCTCCGCGGCACCCCTGCACCGTCTGCCGCTGTATAAGACCATCTTGTGCGTGACTTGCGTGCTGATTCTGATCGTCAATGGATTCAGCCTGTTCCACAATTTGCAATCGCTCAAGGGCGCCAACTTCCTGCAAAGCCAGACCTCGCGCGTGGCCGACCGCCTGCAATACCTGAACGTGCTGGTATTGGATGCGGAAAGCAGCATGCGCGGCTATTTCATTTCCGGGCGCGAATCGTACCTGGGGCCGGCCCGCACGGCCGTGACGGAGACGGAAAGCGAATTCAAGGAACTGGAGAAGCTGCTGGCCGACAGCCCGTCCCAGCTCAGGAACCTGGCCCAGCTGCACACGCTGGTGCGGCGCAAGCTGGCCCTGCTGAACCAGTCGATCGACGTCTACCGCGAAGGCGGCCTGGACGAGATCGTCAAGATCGCCAAGGTCAGCGACGGCCGCTCCAGCATGGACGAGATCCGGCTGCAGGTGGTCATCATGGAGCAGGAGCAGAACGAGACGCTGGCCGCCCGCAGCGCCGTGTTCTACCACGAGTACCAGAAGGCCGTGCTGCTGGGCATGGGCATCAATGCCGTGGCCATCATCGTGCTCATCATGTTCTACCAGCTGGTGCGGCGCAGCTTCCAGAACCGGGCCGCCGTCGAACACGCGCTGCAAAGCGCCAACGAGAACCTGGAGACGACCGTGGCCCAGCGCACCGAGCAGCTGTCGGTGCTGTCGCGCCACCTGATCAGCATCAGCGAAGAGGAGAAAGTGCGGCTGTCGCGCGAACTGCACGACGAAATGGGGGCCAACCTGACCTCGATCGGCATGGATATCGCGGCCGTCACCCAGCAGCTGCAAAAGACGGCGCCGGAACTGGCCACCCAGCTGCGCCGGGCCCGGGCCACGCTGGTGGAAACGGTGGAAATGAAGCGCCGCATCGTCGAGGACCTGCGCCCCAGCCTGCTCGACAACCTGGGCCTGTGCGCCGCCATCGAAAGTTATTGCGACGAGTTCAGCCGCCTGGCCCACGTCCGCTGCGACGTCGACATCGCGGCCGAGCTGGAAAAAGACGCGAACCGCTCGGGCGACCTGTCGATCGCCCTGTTCCGCATCGTGCAGGAATCGCTGACCAATATCCGCAAGTATGCCAAGGCCAGCCGGGTGTCCGTCATGCTGCGCCGCACGGTCGACGGGCTGGTGCTGCGCGTGATCGACGACGGGGTGGGCATCGCGGCCAATACGCTGGCCAAGCCCATGTCGCACGGCATCCTGGGGATGCGGGAACGGGCCTTGCTGCTGGGCGGTACGCTCAATATACGGCGCGGCCGTAACGATGCGGGTACCTGTATCGAAGTGCATATTCCCTTGCGCCGCAAGCCGGCGGCCGGGGTGGAACAGCCGCCGGAACTGGCGGCCATGGCCGTCAGCAGCGTGCCACGTCCAGCAGCAGACGATCATATTCCGTCTTCGCCACCTTGTAGCACTCGCCCGCATACTGTTCCAGACCTGGACGATCGAGTACCGTGATGTTACCGCGGCGATAGGTGATCATACCTTCGTCCTGCAGCTTGCCGGCGGCGGCCGTGATGCTTTCGCGCCGCACGCCGAGCATGATGGAAATCATTTCCTGGGTCACCTTCAATTCGTTGGACGGCGAACGGTCGAGGCGGTCGAGCAGCCAGCGGCACAGTTTCTGTTCGATCGAGCTGTGCATGCCGCCCACCGCGTTCTGCGCCATCTGGGCGAACAGGGCCGTGTTGTAGCGCATCAACAGCTGGGGCAGGGCGCCGCCCTGGTTGAAGGCGTCGCGCAGCTGCTGGGCTTTCAGGCGGTAGCCGTAACCGGCGCTCTGCACCACGGCGCTGCACATGGCCCGCTCACCGGGAAACAGCGATACGCCGGCCACCCCTTCATGGCCGACCACGGCGATTTCCGTGGTGGCGCCGTCCGCCATCACATACAGCAGCGAGACGATGGCCGTGGTGGGGAAATAGACGTTGTCGAGTGTGGCGCCATAGGTAAACAGTTCCTTGCCGAATGGTAATTGCACCAGCTCCAGATGTTCGAACAAGGATTCCAGCACTTCGCGCGGGAGGGCCGCCAGCAATTCGTTCTGCTGGGTGCCGCTGTGGCTGACAACCGGCCGTGGCACAAGCTTGAGTTCCCGCGATTTGACGGCCGCGCTGGTGGCGCGCGGCGCTTTGACGGTGGCAACAAGTTGGGTGTTGTTCATTTTCTTCCTCACAAGCTTAAAGTACAGGTGTCATGCAAGGTCTGGCGGGCCGGTTGTTTTCCCGACACTAAGCGAGCCTTGCGCGTTGCAGTCACTTTAAGCGCTAAGTTAGATAGCGAACATAAGAGGACTAGTCGCCCCCCTGTAGGCTTGCAACATGCAGCTTTGTCAGCCTAGTCCTACTGCAGAGCCAGACCCGGCCCTGCCTTGCGATCTCAGGCACGGCGCTGGCGGGCCGGCTGGCGTGGCGCCAGGCGCGGCTTGTTGGCCGACCAGGCGCCCGGCGGCGCCACCGTGGGCAGCGGCGCGGCGGCCGGGTAGGCTGCGTATCCCATGGCGGCCTGGGCCGGCGTGCCATCGTCCCGCTCCAGGCGGAAGCGGCTGACGGCCTGTTCCAGCTGGGCCGTTTCCGCATGCAGGCGCCGCGAGCCGTCGCTGGCCTGCTGCACCAGGGCCGCGTTCTGGCCCGTCATCTGGTCGATGCGGGCCAGGGCCGTGCCCACCTGGGCGATGTCGGCGCTTTGTCCCGCTTCGGCGGCGCTGATCTGTTCGATCACGGCGGCCGCCTCGTGCACGGCCTGCACCACCTCGTCCATGGTGCTGCCGGCCACGTTGACCAGCGCGCTGCCCGCTTCCACCTGGGCCACCGAGTCGCCGATCAGCTGCTTGATTTCCAGCGCGGCGGCCGCCGAGCGCTGGGCCAGGTTGCGCACTTCGCCGGCCACGACGGCGAAGCCGCGCCCCTGTTCGCCGGCCCGGGCCGCTTCCACGGCCGCGTTCAGGGCCAGGATATTGGTCTGGAAGGCGATGCCGTTGATGACGCCGATGATGTCGACGATGCGGCTGGAACTGCTGCGGATGGAGGCCATGGTGTCGACCACGGCGCCCACCGTCTGGCCGCCGCGCTGGGCCAGCCCGGAGGCTGATACGATCAGTTCGTGGCCGCGCTGGGCGTGGGCCGCGCCGCGCTGGACGGTGGTCGTCAGCTGCTGCATGGAGGCGACCGTGTCGGCCAGGGCCGCGGCCTGGCTGCTGGTGTGGTGCGACAGGGTGGCGTTGCCTTCGGCCAGGGCATCGGTGGCGCCGGCGATGGCGCCGGCGCCGCTGCGGATTTCCGCCACCAGCGTGGCCAGCGCCGCCGTCATGGCGCCGAAGGCGTTGACCAGGCCGCCGATCTCGTCCGAGCTGCGCGAGCTGATGCGCTGGGTCAGGTCGCCGGCGGCCGCGCTTTGCACGGCGCGCCGCAGGTGGCCGATGTCGCGCGCGAACGAGCGGTAGAAGCCGGCGAACAGGTAGGCGGCCAGCGCCGCCACGGCCAGCACGGCGGCCAGCATCAGGTTGCGGCGCAGGCCGTCGCGCGCGATGCGCTCGGCCAGCAGCTGGTCCAGTACCTTGGCCGAGGCCGACGAGAAGCCGTACAGGCCGTCGATGGCCTGGTTGCCGGCCCCATTGAATTCCTTGCCCGAGCTCTGGTTGTAGGAATTGGTCACTTCATTCTTGGCCCGCTCCAGGAAGGCCAGCGCGGCCGGCACGGCGCTCAGCTGGGCCTGCAGGGCGGGCTTGAGCTGGGGCGTGTTGCGGAACACGGCGTCGAACTGGGCCGGCACCCGCTCCAGGTCGTGGCGGGCGATCATGGCGGTGGCGTTGAGCAACTGGTCCTCGTTGCCTTCGAGCAGGCCGGTGTCGATGAAGGCGGCGCCGCGGCCGGCGATCACGGACAAGCTTTCGGCGATGTCGGGGAAGGTTTTCAGGAACGACGCGATCAGGTAGTAGGTCTGCACTTCCGGGTCCAGGCTCAGGTTGGAGCGGTCGGCCACCAGCGTCGTCAGGCGCGCCATGTCGGCCACCAGCGCGCTGTGCAGGGCGAAGCTGTCCCTGGCGTCCAGCGTGCCCTGGCGTTGCAGCAGGGTGTCCCACTGCTTGCGCAGCGCCTGCCACTCGGGCAGGGCGGCCACGCTGCCGGCGTCGGCCTGGAACGTGTCGAGCTGGCGCATGCGCTGGGTGATGGCGTCGCGCTGGGGCGCCGGCGCCGCGTTGGCCGGGCTGGCCCGGCGCAGGTGTTCCTGGGCCCGCAGCTGCTGGGTCAGGCGCGTGATTTCCTGCAACTGGCCGATGTAGGCCACGCCGCGCTGTTCCTGTTCCGTGCGGGCGATGGATTTGTGCAATTCCTGCATCAGCATGGCCGTCACCAGCAGCAGCGGCAACAGGAACACGAGGCAGATCAGGGTGAATTTGGGCAGCAGGCGCAGGCGCTGCATCAGGGCGATGGCAGGCTGGAGAAGGGCAGTCATGTATTTTCCATAATAGAATTGGTATTTCCGTAATGCAATAATGCACGGCAAATGTGACAGCATGATGAATTTGCCTCATGCAGCTCCGCTCCCTGTCGTTTTGCTTGGGGCCTGTACAACAAATGCCGCATAATGCGTGCAGCGGGCGCCTGCCTTTTTTCCAATCTTTCAATTTTCCCGAGCATGCACGTACTAGTAGTGGAAGACGATGCCGTGCTGGCCGACGGCCTGACGCGCGCGCTGGCCGGGCACGGCATGGCGGTCGATGTGGTGAGCCACGGCGACCAGGCCGACCTGTTGTTGCAGCGGGCCGGGGCGGCCGACGTGGTGGTGCTCGACATCGGCTTGCCCGGCATCGACGGCTTCGAAGTGGTGCGCCGGCTGCGCCTGCGCGGCAGCGCCATCCCCGTGCTGTTGCTGACGGCGCGCGACGCCATCGAAGACCGGGTGCGCGGCCTGGAGCTGGGCGCCGACGACTACCTGGTCAAGCCTTTCGCCACGGCCGAACTGGTGGCGCGGGTGCGGGCGCTGGCGCGGCGCAACGCGCCCAAGCCCACCGTGCTGGCACTGGGTGCCCTCACGCTCGACACGACGGCCAAGCGGGCCCGCATCGGCGAGCGCGTGATCGAGCTGTCCGTGCGCGAGTGGGCCGTGCTGGAATACCTGCTGCAGCATGGCTCGCGGGTGGTGTCCAAACAGCAGATCATCGACGCCATCCTGCCCTGGGGCGAGGACGTGACGCTCAATGCGGTGGAAGTCTACATCTCGCGCCTGCGCCTGAAGATTGCCGACGCCGGCATCACCATCCGCACCATCCGCGGCTTTGGCTACATGCTCGAAGCGAGCGGCGCCGTGCCTGGCGCATAAGCGGAGTGCGACGTGCAACACCACACCAGCATCCGGCTGCGCCTGCTGCGCTGGCTGATCGGGCCCATCCTGCTGCTCAACCTGGCCGGCGGGGCGCTGACCTATCTGCTGGCGTGGATGCCGGCCCAGATCGCGTTCGACCAGGCCTTGTCCGACGCGGCCGGTGCATTGGGCGCGCGGCTGGCCCAGCGCGACGGCCGCTGGCAGATCGATCTGCCGCACCAGGCCGAGCAGGTGCTGCGCAACGATAATACGGACGCCGTCTATTTCGCCGTGCGCGACGGCGCCGGCGCCCTGATCGCCGGCGACGCCGATTTCCCGGCGCCGGCCGCCGCCGGCGCCGGTCCGACGGCCGCCTACGATACGGTGCTGCGGGGCGAAGCCGTGCGCGCTGTGGCCCTGCGGCCGGCCGCCGGCGGCCCCGTGATCGCCGTGGCCAAGACGCTGCGCAAGCGGGGCCAGATCCGGGCCGCCATCGTGCGCGTGCTGATCCTGCTGGAGGCGGCGTTCACGCTCGCCTCCGTGGGCCTGATCTGGTTTTCCGTCAGTAACGGCCTGCAGCCGCTGAACCGCATGCGGGCCGACCTCAACGCGCGGGCCGGCGACGACCTGTCGCCCATCAACGGGGCCGGTGTGCCGTTCGAGCTGGGGCCCGTGGTGCTGGCCTTTAACGGCTTGCTGGACCGGGTCAGCGACGGCGCCCGCGCCCAGCACGATTTCCTGGCCAATGTGGCGCACCAGTTGCGCACGCCGCTGGCCGGCCTCAAGACCCAGCTCGAATGGTTGGCCCAGCGCCACGGCGAACCGGAGACGGCCCAGTCGGTGCGGCTGATGCTGTCGTCCACCGAGCGCATGATACGGCAGACCAACCAGCTGCTGGCGCTGGCGCGCGCCGAACCCAGCCATTTCGAGAAGACCCGGCTCGAGCCGGTCGCGCTCGATACCCTGGTGGAGGAGGCGATCCAGCATTTCGTCGAACAGGCCGCCCTCAAGCAGATCGACCTGGGCTTCGACTTGCAGCCCACGCCCGTGCAGGGCGACCGCTTCCTGCTGCGCGACCTGATCGACAACCTGATCGACAACGCCATTCGCTACACGCCGGCCCATGGCACGGTCACCGTCAGCTGCCGCCCGGCCGACGGCGGCGGCATGCTGGCGGTGGAGGATTCCGGCCCCGGCATCCCGCCGGCCAAGCGCGACCAGGTATTCAGCCGCTACGTGCGGCTGGACGACAAGACCCACGGCAGCGGCCTGGGCCTGGCCATCGTGCGCGACATCGCGCTGGCCCATGGGGCCGCCATTACGCTGGACGCGGGCGCCCACGGCCAGGGCGCCCGTTTCGAGGTACGCTTTCCTGCCTGAGGCGGTGTTGGCCGCAACCGCAACCGCAACCGCAACCGCAACCGCAACCGCAACCGCAACCGTCAGCTGCCGGTTGCCGCCGCGTCCATGCCCATATCCGCGCCTGGCGCGGGCGCTGGCGAAGGCGCCGCGATGGCGTCGGCGGAATAGGCGGACGCAGGAGCGGGAACCAGAGTTGGCGCTGGAGCAGGAGCTGGAGCTGAAGTAGGTGCAGGAGCTGAGGCCAGCGCCGGCGTGGCGCCGGGCGGCGGGCCTTGCCGTTCGGGGATCTTGAAGCCCGTGTAGGTGGCCGCGCTCATGCCCAGCAGGGTCAGCACGCTGGTGTCGAGCTCGGGCATGGCCAGGTCGCGCACCACGCCCACCAGGAAGAACAGCCCGAACAGGACGTTCGATACCAGCAGCTGGAAGCGGTAGATGGTCACGCCTTCGGCATCGGTCAGCAAGTCGCGCAGCAGCAGGCCGCTGCTGCAGGTGCCCGGCTTTTGCTGGCCGGCGTCGAGGGCGGCCGCCGTCAGGCCCGTGACGCTCGACAACCCGGCCAGCGCCAGCGCCTGGGTGCTCAGCACGGGCATCTGCCCCGTCAGCGTCCACAGGAAGATGTAGGCGCCGATGACGATGGCGAACCACCACGCCATCTGTACCCGGCCCAGGCTGTAGCTACGGGCGCAGTGGGCGGTGGTGGCGCCGCCGGGGTCGCGCAGCATGCCGCTGTACTTGCCCAGCACGATCAGCCCGGCCCACACCGCCATCAGCATGAGCGTGCCCATCAGCAGGGAAACGCTGCTCCAGGTTTGCAGCGCGATGGTGCCGGCGCCGAGCAGGGTGCCTTGCTGCACCAGGCTGTAGGCCAGCTGGCGCGTGCCGTCGGCGCCGTTGCCGCTCCAAAAGTCGCCCAGCATCGCTTCCCAGGCCGCCATGCCCGACGGGCCGGCCGTGGCGCTGGCGTTGCGGTTGAGGATGAAGGTCACGGTGGCGCCGGCCGGATCGCAGCTGAGCGGATGCAAGCCCGTATCCAGGCCCTTGACCAGCAAGTCCACCTGGGCCAGTGCCGGCAGGGCATTGCAGTCGCACGGCGCACCGAGCCGCAGCTGGAACGGCTGGCCCACCCGCACCCGGGGCGCCTCGCCGGGCGCGGCCGCGCACGCGGGCGGGGCCGCCAGCGCGGGCAGGGCGCCGCCTGCGGTCAGCGCGAGGATCAGCAGCAAGGATCGCAACATGGTCGGGCTCCGGGCGATGGGCAAGGCAAGCATTGTCGCCCACCCCGTGCGCGGGAAATCTCACAAATTATCTCATCGACAATGTTTTTGCGCTGCCCCAGTATTTGCCGCGCTGTCAGTATTTTGTCAGCATTTCCTCAGGGAATTGCAAGCTTGGCGCGCTACCATACCCGACATGAAACTTGCTGTGCGGCAATTTGCCGGCCAGCGACAGCCACGGAGCACAGCGCATGAAACGCATCAACAACGGCTTTACCCTGGTGGAAATGCTGGTCACGGTGGCCATCGTCGGCATTCTGACGGCGGTGGCGCTGCCTGCCTACAACGATTATGTGATACGGGGCCGCCTCACCGAGGCGTTCTCGGCGCTGGGCACGGCGCAGCCGGCGGCCGAGCAGTTCTGGTCCAACCAGCGCACCTATGTCGGTTTTGACGGCGCCGTCAATTTCCCGCCCGCCACGGCCAACTTCACTTATGCGCTCAGCGGGGCGACCGTCTCGGCCTACACGCTGACGGCCACCGGGGTCGGCAAGATGGCCGGCTTCGTCTACACGATAGACCAGAACGGCACCCGCGCCACCACGGCCAGCCCGAGCGGCTGGGGCACCAGCACCGCCTGCTGGGTCGATCACAAGGGCGGATCATGTTCCAACTGAACAAGGGGTTCACGCTGATCGAGGCGCTCATCACGCTGACCGTCTTCTCCGTGATGCTGGCGGTGGGCATCCCCGCCATGAGCACCTGGGTACTTACCAGCAAGGCGCGCTCGGCCCACGAATTCTACCTGGACGGCTTCAGCATGGCCCGGCGCCAGGCGGTCAGCCACAATGCGGCCAGCCGCATCGTGCTGACCCCCAACGCCACCAGTGGCCAGATGGATTGGCAGGTCGATATCTGCTTCCCGCAACCGGGCGCGCCGTGCAACGATACGGCCGGCAGCTGGTCCAGCCCGACCACGGTGGCGGGCAACGATCCCGAGGGCGCCAATGGCTACAAGTCCGTGTTTCGCGCGGCCGACGCGCTGCCGCCGTCGGCCGTGGTGGCGCCGGCCTACCTGCCGGACGGCGCCACCAGCGTGTACTACACGGCGCTGGGCTGGGTCGATACCAGCGTCCTCAATAACCTGAACCGCATCGCGCTGGCGCCGGCCGCCCGCTATGCCAACGCAGTACCGACCGTGGCGGTGGTGGTCACGCTGGCCGGCATGGCCAGCAAGTGCGATCCGACCGTGGCGGCCGGCGATTCCCGGGCCTGTCCGCCTTGACGTCCTCTCCGCCCTAAAGGAAGGAGATTCCCACAACTGGCGTCGCACGTCCGCGACGGAGTATGTTTATCGCTGCATTACGATCACGATCATGTACCACACCGCAATCACTGCAAGTCCACACTCTTATTCCAAGGTCTACGATACCGTTGGGCCTCGTATCGGGCATGGCGCCGCAATGCGAGCAGACCTGGGTGGTGAAACGCTCGTCCACTTCCTCAAACCAGGCGCCATGCTTAACAGCCTTGTACGCCAGTTGACTACGAAAGGACGACCAGCCAATGTCGTAGACGGACTTCGCCATGCTGGTTCTGGCGAGCACACTGGCGTTGACGTTGCCCACCACGATGTAATCGAAGGCGGCAATGAGCGCGCTGGTGCGGGCATGCAAGTAATTGAGCCGCTGGTTGGCGACCTTGGCATGGATGGCCTGGATGCGCCGCTTCTTGCGCGCACGCTGCGCCACGGCCAGCGCCGCCTCGGCGTTGCGGTAGAGATGGGGCGCGGCGATGGTGCTGCCGTCGCTCAGCGTGGCCAATTCCTTCAAGCCCAAGTCGATGCCGATGCCGCGTGTCGGCGCCCGGGGCGGAGCCGCCGCGACTTCGACAACAATATTGAGATACCAGTTGCCGCGCCGATCACACGAAAAATTGGTACCGTCAAGGATCTTGCCTTCAGGCAGAGGCCGGGAATGAAAAACGCGAAACGTGTTGCCGGCAAACCGGAAGGCATCCCCCTCGCGCTTGAGTTCCCGTCCCTTCAGCGGTACCCAGGGCAGGGACTTCCTGCCGCGATAACGCAGGTAGGGACGACGGGACAGGGCGCGCGACTTTGCGTATTGCTGGCAGACGTCGTTGACCGTGCCGGAATGCAGTCCGAGCTCTTTACTGCACCCCGTCGTCAACTTGATCAGGTCGAAGCCCGTATGCCAGCGCCGGCCGAAACGCAAGGCATCCTTCTGCCGGTCGTTGCAGTAGTTCCAGACGAAATTGACCGCCCGCGCTTGCCGGTTCAGCAAGCCAGTCAACGATTTGACGCGATATCGGTAGACCAGTTTCATATATGTTTGACCAATACGGAACGCACGAGTTCCGTGACTGCTGCCCGCGCATCGACTCCTGCGGAGTCGGTTCCTTTCACTCCTCGCCCTGAAGGACGAGGTTTCTCGGAACAAATCTGATGAAACGCATTCCCTTGCGCCGCCAGGGCGGCGTCGCCCTGCTGGAAGTGATGCTGGCCGTGCTGTTGCTGGGCGTAGGCTTGCTGGGCACCATAGGCTTGCAGGCGCGTGCCTATGCGGCCCTGTCCGACGCCAGCATGCGGGCCGAGGCCACCATCGCCACGGAAAGACTTTTGGGCGTGATGAACGCCGACCTCGCCAACGTCGCGGCCGGCAACTATGTCTATACCGGCGCCAGCGCGCCCAGTGCGGTGCTGGCGCCGTGGGTGGCGCAGACCCGCAACGATATTCCCGGGGCCCGGATCACGGTCGCCGTGGCCGGCCAGGACCGGCGCTATCAGGTCGATATCGCGGTGCGCTGGACGCGCAAGGCCGGTGGCGCCGAGAACGTGCACCAGGTCACTTCCTACATCGGCTATTAAATATGACACCCACGTACACTACACGCCGGCGCGCCGGCTTTTCGCTGGTCGAGCTGATGGTCAGCGTGGTGGTCGGCATGCTGGCGCTGCTGTTCGCCACCCGCCTGATCACCAGCGCCGAGCAGAACCGCAACGCTTCGCTGGGCGGTTCGGACTCCATGCAGAACGGCATGCTGGCGCTGTTTTCCATCAACAATGACGCGGCCGCCGCCGGCTGGGGCTTGAACGACACGCTGGTGGCCGGCTGCGACACCGTATTTACCGACGCCAACGGCTATACGCTGGCGCCGGCCCTGCGCGGCGGCGCCACCATCACGCCGATGGCGGCCGTGATCATCGAGCCCCACGGGGCCGATCCGGACCGCATCACCTTCTATACCGGCAACTCGGCGGCGGCCGTCGGTTCCGTCAAGACCAGCATCGCCTATACGGGCGGCAGCACGCTACGCACCACCTCGCGCCCGCCCTACAATTTCAATCCGGGCGACGTGCTGCTGGTGGCGCCGGAACCGGCCGGGACCGGCCAGTGCGCGCTGGCCCAGGTGACGGCCATCGCCCCCGCGCCCAACGACGACACCATCGATTTCAGTCCAGGCGCCTCGTTCCGCTTCAACACGGCCGCCGGCCTGGGCGCCAATTTCGGCGCCGGCCAGGCCCGCATCTTCGACCTGGGGCGGGGCGACAAGCTGGCCTTCCACAGCTGGTCGGTCAACAACGGCATCCTGCTGCTGAACGCCACCGAACTGGCCGGCGCCGAGGCGCAGCCGGTGTCGGTGATCGACAACATCGTCTCCATCAAGGCCCAGTATGGCTTCGATACCCGTGTGTTGCCCAACTACGACCCGGCGCCCGATGCGGACGGGGTCCAGATCGGCCAGTGGAGCAGTGACATCGTCAATGCCGACGGCGACGCCGTCACGGGCAGCGCCGGCGACTTCCAGCGCATCGTGGCCGTACGCATCGCCGTGGTGGCACGCAGCAAGAACCCGGAGCGGCCCGACGGGGCCGGCCACTGCAGCGCCACCACGGTCTTGCCGCAAGTGTTCGACAGTGTCGCGCCGCCCGGCGTGACGGCCGTGCCGGTCTCCGTCAATGTGGCCGTGGCCGGCGACCCGATCGACTGGAAGTGCTACCGCTACCGCGTGTTCGAAACCATCGTTTCGCTGCGCAACTCGGAATGGAGGCCGTGATGGATCGCACACAGCGCCGCCGGCGCCAGGCCGGCGTGGCCTTGCCCGTCATGCTGATCATGCTGGCCGTGATGCTGGTGGGCAGTATCTACCTGCTCAAGTCCAGTACCTCGACCACCTTGACCACCGCCAACCTGGCCTATGACTCCTCGCTGAGCAAGGCGGCCGACCTGGGCGTGCATACGGCCTTTGCCTGGCTCAAGGGACTGCCCAGCAAGTCGGTGCTGCTCAACGATGTGCCCGCGCAAGGCTATGTGGCGACCCTGAACGGGGCCTGGACCGTCAGCTCGCCCCAGTTCTGGCTCGGTTCGCGGATCGTGGCCGACACGGCCGGCAACCAGGTCGAATACGTAATCCACCGCATGTGCGACTTTGCCGGGCTGTACAACGACGTCGGCCCGCCCCAGAACCGCTGCATGCTCAGTTCGGCCAAGTCCAACGTGGCCGCGCCCACCCCGGTCGGCTCCAGCCTGGCGTCGAACGCGCCATCCTACCAGGGCCAGCCGCAACTGCATTACGTGGTGACGGCGCGCATCGCCGGTCCCCGCGGCGGCAACGTCATCACCCAGGGCGTGGTGATGATGGGGCCATAAGGCGCACTTCGCGCATTCGACAGCACAGCCGGCGCCGGCTTCCCGGCCCGCACCGCAGGGTGGGCTGCCCGCTGCCGCTTGCCACATGCCAGGCAGCGCGGCGCGTCACCCGCCAGGCCGTTTTTTTTTGGATTGGAATGACCATGAAACCTTCGCTCTCCGCCATTCTGCGCCAGGCCGCCTTCGGCGCCTGCCTGCTGGCCCCGTTCGCCGTGCTGGCCGGACAGACCCAGATCGCCCAGGTGCCGTTGCTGAACATGACGGGCACGGGCACCGTCAAACCCAATCTGATGCTGTTGTTCGACAATTCCGGCTCGATGGACCAGGCTTACACGCCCGACTATGTGAACGACAACCTGTGCCGTTCCAAAGCCAAGCTGTCGTCCGGCGTGACGGCCTGCAACGTGGGCCATCCGCCGTTCATGAGCCCGGACTTCAACAAGCAGTACTACAACCCCAAGATCCGCTACCAGCCGCCGATCCGGGCCGACGGCAGCTATTATCCGGAGCAGACGGCGGCCAATACCAGCAACTGGACCGTGGTCAGCGGCGACGGCTTCAATGCCCACAAGACCGATTTGTATGGCAACAATTCGAGCGCCATCAACCTGGTCAGCGGCTTCCCCGACCTCAAGTGGTGCGACCCCAATAACACCAGCGTGTGCCGTAGCAATACGGCCAGCTACACCTATCCGGACAACACCTACACGAGCGCCCAGGCCGTCAACACGGGCCCGTATTATTACACCATCGGCGTGGCGCAATACTGCACCGACGCCAATATGACCAGCTGCACCTCCACCTCGGTGGGGGCGGCGGCGCCGGCCGGCTATCCGGTGGCGGTGAAGGTGCGCTGGTGCAACAGCACCGCCCTCACCAGCTGCCAAGGCAAGCGGGTGGGGGCCTTCATCTATCCCAACTACTCGGTCGCCAACAGTTCCGTCAACGCCTACGGCACCATCGCCATCGGCGCCTCGCAGTCGGCGGCGCCGATGACCATCAGCGCCGTCACCATCCCGGATCCGACGACGGCGCGCACCATCACCAACGGCGCCGTGACGGCCGCCGCCGGCACCAATACACCAGCCAGGCAGCAGGCGCTGGCCGTGTCGCTGGCGGCCAGCATCATCGCCAAGACGGGCCTGGCCAACCAGTACTATGCTTGCGTCAAGACGGCCAGCACCAGTCCGGCCGTGCCGGCCTGCGCCAGCGCCTTCAACATTACGCTGACGGCCGACAACGTGGTGGCCGTGGTGCCGGTGACATGCTCGGGCAGCACCAAGACGCTCAGCAACTGCGTACCGGTGACGGACAATTCCCGCGCCGGCTGGGGCATCACCGTCACCGCGCCGGCGGTCATCCCCACCCCGGTCGCGGCCGGGGTGCCGCCGACGGCCTTGCTCAAGGCGAGCGGCACCACCTCCGGCACAGGCACGCCCACGGTGACCAGCATCACGCTGGGCGGGGCGGCCCTGGCCACCAATGTGGTGATCGGCAACAACGTATCGGCCGTCAATACCGTGGCCAAGATGCAGGCCGCCATCGGCACCACGGGCACCGTGCGCGCCTACATCGGCGGCAACAGCGTGACCGCCATCTGCGGCGCGGCGACGGCCGATACCCTGTGCCTGGTCAACACGGCAGCCACCACCAACGGCGCCACCGCGGGCGCCGGCGCCCCCAGCGGCGTGTCGTTCGTCGCCACCGCGGCCAGCAGCGCGCCGGACGCCATCCCCACCACGACGGCGGCGCTGTCGGCCGGCGCGAGCGCGCCCAGCACCTTCAACCGCGTCAACCTGGTGTCCGGCCAGACCTACGCCAAGGGGCCGGACCGCTCCGATTGCGTGAGCAGCCTCGGCCTGTGCACCTACGACGAGGAAATGACCAACTTCGCCAACTGGTATGTGTACTACAAGACCCGCCTGCAAATGATGAAGACCTCGGTCGGCATCGCGTTCTCCGCCATCACGGCCAATTACAAGGTGGGTTATGTCCGGCTGTCGGTGGCCGGCGCCGGCGGCACCATCGACATGGTGCCGGCCGACTTCACCGGCACGTCGCGTTCCAGCTGGTACACCACGCTGTACAACACCACCACCACCGGCTCGACCCCGATCCGCACCGCGATGGACAATGTGGGCCGCATGTTCGCCAACCTGTCGCCCTATGACTACGCGGCCGGTCACGAAGTGGTGCAGTATCCCTGCCAGCAGAACTTCATGATACTGACCACGGACGGCTACTGGAACGGCAGTTCCACCGCCAATGTGAGCAACAACGACAACGTGGAAAATCCCAGCCGCTTCTGCACCTATGCGCGCGGCTGCGTCGATACCCGCAGCCAGGCGCAGCCGTCGATTTCCGACGTCTCGCTGCACTGGTATAACGGCGGCTCGAGCACGGGCACCGTGTCGCTGCGCCCGTCGCTGGAGCCGGACATGAGCAAGCCGGGCACGGTGCCGGCGCCGGCCGGCGAGAATACTCACCTGCACATGAATACCTACACGCTCGGACTGGGCGTGGACGGGGTGATGACGTACGAGCCGGACTACGACACGGCGCCCAAGGCGGGCGGCGACTTCTACAACCTGATCACCCGCGCCAGCGCCGGCTGCCCCTGGAATGGCGGCGGCGCCTACGTGTGGCCCAATCCCGACGTGAGCAATACCGCCAGCACCGTGCAGGAGCGGGTGGACGACCTGTGGCACGCGGCCATCAACGGCCACGGCAAGTATTTCAGCGCGTCCGAACCGAAGGAAGTGGTGCAGGGCCTGAGCGAGGCGCTGGCCAACATGCAGGTGCGGGTGGGCGCCGCCGCCGCCGCGGCTACCTCCACCCCCAACATCTCGCTGCAGGACAACGACATCTTCTCGGACACCTTCACCACCGTCAAATGGTACGGCGAGCTGTCGGACAAGAAGATCGATCCGACCACCGGCAACGTCGGCACCGCCGTCACCTGGATCAGTTCCGATACGGTGGGCCAGAAGGTGGGCCCCAGCGCCGACAGCCGCAACATCCTGATGCTGGACCAGTCCAATACCAGCCTGGTGCCGTTCCAGTATGGCAGCAACATGTCGGCGACCCAGCTGGCGTGGTTCGACAACAAGTGCACCGCGCTGGCCCAGTGCACGCTGCTGGCGGCGGCCGACCGCAGCATCGTCAACAGCGGCGTCAACCTGGTCAACTACCTGCGCGGCCAGCAGCAGTACGCCGACGACACCCACTTCCGGGCCTACACCATGACCAGCAACGTCCCGGCCGGCGCCAGCGGGCCGGTGCCCATCGTGCTGGGCGATATCGCCTCGTCCAAGCCGGCCTATGTGCGCGATCCACGCAAGAGCTTCACGGGCGACGACTACGCCACCTTCAAGGACCACAACGCCGGCCGCGCCGCCACCGTCTACACGGCCGCCAACGACGGCATGCTGCACGCCTTCGACGCCGCCAACGGCAACGAGCGCTGGGCCTATGTGCCGCGCATCACGATGAAGAAGCTGTACGCGCTGGCCAGCACCACCTACGGCACCAACCACCAGTACACGGCCGACGGTTCGCCTGAAGTGGCCGACGTCTACACGGGCGGCGCCTGGAAGACGGTGCTGGTGGCCGGCCTGAACGGGGGCGGGCGCGGCTTCTACGCGCTCGACGTGACGGCGCCGGACGCGCCCAAGGCCATGTGGGAACTGTGCGCCGACGCGGCCGTGTGCAGCCACAGCGACCCCGACCTCGGACTCAGCTTCGGCAATCCCCAGTTTGGCGTGTGGCAGGGCAAGTGGGTGGTGTTCCTCACCTCCGGCTACAACAATGTGCCCGGCGTGGACGGCGTGGCCGGCGGCAGCGGCCTCGGTTATCTGTACATCGTCGACGTCAGCAACGGTACCGTGCTCAGGAAGATCTCGACCGGCGCCGGCGACACCACCACGCCCTCGGGCCTGGCCCGTATCACCTCGATCAGCACCGATCCCAACACCGATCCCGTCACCACCTATATCTACGGCGGCGACAACCAGGGCCAGATGTGGCGCTTCGACCTGACCGATCCCGCCGGCGCGGTGACGGTACTCAAGATGGGCGACGCCGGCAGCAGCCAGCCCATCACCACCCGCCCCGACGTGACGCTGTGCGAAGTGCAGACCACCAGCACCACCGGCGGCGTGACGACGACCACCACCAGCGCCCAGCGCGTGGTGCTGTACGGCACGGGCCGGCTGCTGGACTTGCCCGACATTGCCAACACGGACACCCAGAGCCTGTACCTGCTCAAGGACAGCGGCAGCACCATCGGCAATATCCGCGGCAGCACCATGGTGCAGCAGACACTGAGCCTGCAGGGCTCGGGCAGCAATGCCAACACCTACGCCATCACCAGCAATCCGGTCGACCTGACCCAGAAGAACGGCTGGTACTTCGACTGGAGCCTCAATCCCGGCGAACGGATGAACCTCGATCCGCAGATCGTCAGCGGGGTGGCCAACGTGGTGACCAACATTCCATCGTCGTCGTCATCGTGTTCGGTGGGCGGCTCGAGCAATGCCTACCAGGTCGATGTCTGCACCGGCAACGCGATCCCGGGCAGCCCGGCCGGCGCCACGCTGTCGGCCAAGGAGACGGTGGTCGGCTTCATCATCGTGCGCCTGCCGGCGGGCGGGCTGAAGATGATCAGCACCATGGCCACCGGCGAAACCAAGACCAGTTCCCTGCAGGAGCTCAAGTCGGCGGCGGCGCACCGGGTCGGCTGGCGCCGGGTCAAGGGCGAATAAGGGCGCCAGCGGCCGGCGCAGGGCGGTGCAAGGGGCAATGCGGGCCAATGCGGGGCGGCTGCGGGGAGCTAAGGGCGCCCCGCAGCCGCCCCGCAGCCATAAACAGTTCACACGAACAGGCCAAGTGCCGGTAAAATCGAGGGTTTTTTGCGGGGCCATATTATGGTCACCAATATGGCAAACGATACCGAAAACACAACACCAGATCTGATCGACGACGCAGCCCCCGTGGCCAGCGCCAAAAACCCCGCCCTGATCGCGCGCGAAGTGCAGCGCCGGCGCACCTTCGGCATCATTTCCCACCCCGATGCCGGTAAGACCACGCTGACCGAAAAGCTGCTGCTGTTCTCGGGCGCGATCCAGATGGCCGGCACGGTCAAGGCGCGCAAGAGCGGCCGCCACGCCACCTCGGACTGGATGGAGATCGAGAAGCAGCGCGGCATTTCCGTCGCCTCCTCGGTGATGCAGTTCGAATTCCGCGACCACGTCATCAACCTGCTCGACACCCCCGGCCACCAGGACTTCTCGGAAGACACCTACCGCGTGCTGACGGCCGTCGACTCGGCGCTGATGGTGATCGACGCGGCCAAGGGTGTGGAAGCGCAGACCATCAAGCTGCTCGACGTGTGCCGCATGCGCAACACGCCCATCGTCACCTTCATGAACAAGATGGACCGCGAGACGCGCGATCCGCTGGAGCTGCTGGACGAGCTGGAATCGGTACTGAAGATCCAGTGCGCGCCGGTGACCTGGCCTATCGGCATGGGCAAGAACTTCCGCGGCGTGTACCACCTGATCAACGACGAGATCATGCTGTTCAAGGCCGGCGAGGAAAAGGCCGACGGCGCCTTCGAAGTCATCAAGGGCATAGCCAACCCGCGCCTGCAGGAGATGTTCCCGCTCGAGATGGACCAGCTGCGCATGGAAGTGGAACTGGTCAACGGCGCTTCGCACCCGTTCAACCTGGACGAATTCCTGTCCGGCGTGCAGACGCCCGTGTTCTTCGGCTCGGCCATCAACAACTTCGGCGTACGCGAGATCCTGTCGGCGCTGGTGGACTGGGCGCCGGCCCCGCGCGGGCGCGACGCCACCGTGCGCGTGGTGGAACCGGCCGAGCAGCCGTTCACCGGCTTCGTGTTCAAGATCCAGGCCAATATGGACCCGGCCCACCGCGACCGCATCGCCTTCCTGCGCGTGTGTTCGGGACGCTTCGAGCGCGGCATGAAGGTCAAGCACCTGCGCCTGGGACGCGAGATCAAGGTCTCGTCGGTGGTGACGTTCATGGCATCGTCGCGCGAGCAGGTGGAAGAGGCTTACGCCGGCGACATCATCGGCCTGCCCAACCACGGCAACATGCAGATCGGCGACAGCTTCTCCGAAGGCGAGATGCTGACCTTCACCGGCATTCCCTACTTCGCGCCGGACTTCTTCCGTTCGGTACGCATCCGCAATCCGCTCAAGATCAAGCAGCTGCACAAGGGCTTGCAGCAGCTGGGCGAGGAGGGTGCGGTGCAGGTGTTCAAGCCGGTGCAGGGCGGCGAGCTGGTGCTGGGCGCGGTCGGCGTGCTGCAGTTCGAAGTGGTGGCCAGCCGCTTGATGAACGAATACGGCGTCGACGCCGTGTTCGAAGGCACCAGTATCAGCAGCGCGCGCTGGGTATCGAGCGACGACAAGAAGGCGCTGGCCGACTTTGAAGCGGCGCTCGGCCACAACGTGGCCTACGACGCCGCCGGCAACATGGCCTACCTGGCCACGTCGTCGGTCAACCTGCGCCTGACCGAGGAACGCTGGCCCAAGCTGAAGTTCCACGCCACCCGCGAGCACTCGGCCAAGCTGGCCTGATCCGCCGCCACGCATCCCGATGGGGGACGCCGCGCCGTGCTAAACGGTGTTGCGTCCCCCATTTTTTACAGTGGGTGTCAAAAGAAAGGTTCTTCACGGATTAGCGGGAGACTGCGCGGGGCTAGAGGTACCGGTCTTCGTTTTCGTCCCAGCTGTCTAATTCGGTCGAAACCATGCAAATCCCCGCTAATGGCGTCCAGAATTTCCGGGGCGCAAAATTCTGTAGACCGTAATCGCCTCCGCAAAGCAACACTGGGAGTTGTTTAGACTTTTCTGCCCTTCGGCTTAGACCTATGTGGAGAGGCATAGGTAACTTATAGCCTGCTTAGTCTTTCCTCAGACCGCGCCCTGCAATTGGCGGCACGGATCCAGTAATCGTCCCCAGGAAAACGTAGCCAGATGAAGCGCCATGCGTTGCGTCCTTGGGCATGGCGATTGGCAAACAGCGAAGGCGTCAAGGATAGGCCGTCGTCGGACAGGATACGGTCGCCGATCACCTTCGCAAATTCAGTGGTGTGGTGGTAGCTGGTTCTCAAGCAGGTTCCGTCGGGAAGAAAAACATTCTTCCATTGAAAGCCGCGCGTCAGTCCTCCGTTTTCACGTGGCGCGCGCCGTTTCATTTCGCCTGTCAGCCAGCGTTTGACGAGCTCGGTCACGAAGATATCGGGTTTGACGCCGGGGCGCGTATCCATCAAATGGAATTCCAGGTTCAGGAAATCCGCTACGGGCAGGTAGACAGCTTGCTTGGCTTCGTATGTCATGATTCGCTCCAATTAGATGAGTCTATAAATTGGACAGCGGCACCGGAAGTTGGTTCGCTTTAGACTTTTTCATCAAAATACGCGCCCCGACTAGACTCGGGGCCCATATTTCATGGACGGTTTTGGACTGGCGCTTGGAAATTCCAGGCCGAATTAGCGGCAAGCGGATTGCACTGGACCGAATTAGACCATAGGGCGGGAGTGCCGAAACCTGACAAGCCCCCAAAGGAGTTCCCGGTAATCCGTGAAGAACCAAAAAAAGGGCGCCCGTTGGGCGCCCTGTCCTGTTACCTTGGCAGCGGCTTACTTGGAAGCGGCGGGGGCCGATGCAGCGGCCGGGGTTTCAGTCTTGGCCGGTTCCTTGTGGGCCTTGGCCTTCTTGGCCTTCTTGTGGGTCTTCACCGGGGCAGGCTTCTCCTCTGCCTTGGCGCTGGCACTGGCGCTGGCCGATTCCTTGACGCTGGCGCTGGCCGCTGGCTTGGCCGGGGTGGCAGGCGTGGCTGGCTTGGCTTCGGCTTTCACGGCGGCGGGCGTGCTGGCGGTAGTGGCGCTGGCGGCAGGCGCTTGTGCGAAGGCTGCGGTTGCGAACAGGCCGGCGATCAGGGTAGCGATAATCTTGGTCATGATGTATTCCTTCAGGTGGTTTATACAGCCGGGACAATTCCCGTGTCAGTGAGCAAGAAACGGCTTGCCGGCCGGCAGCGTTGACGACAATTACATCCGCTTACAAGCCGGTCCAATTGCTTACAATTTGCGGTGCATGTGCGTTGGCGAACTATCCTTGCCCGGCGCGGGCGCTATCCTGTCATTTATGCAGGATCCACTCCACACCTACAAGTCGAAGCGCCACTTTTCCCGCACGCCGGAACCGGCCGGTGGCGGGGAGGCAGGGGAGGCATTGTCCTTCGTCGTGCAGAAGCACTGGGCCAGCCGTCTCCATTACGATTTCCGCCTTGAGCTCGACGGCGTGCTGAAGAGCTGGGCCGTGCCCAAGGGCCCCAGCTACGATCCGCAAGTCAAGCGCATGGCGATCGAGGTGGAGGACCACCCGCTGGCCTACGGCGGCTTCGAGGGCACGATACCGGAAGGGGAGTACGGCGCGGGCGAGGTCATCGTGTGGGACCGGGGCAGCTGGCATCCGCTCGACGATCCGCATGCCGGTTATGCGAAGGGGCATCTCAGCTTTGAATTGCGTGGCCATAAGCTGCAGGGGAAATGGGCGCTGGTGCGGATGAAGCCCAAGGGGCGCCAGACTGCCTGGCTGCTGATCAAGGAGAAGGATGACTATGCCCGGCCCGAGGACGAATTCAGCGTCGTTGACGAGCAGCCCGACAGTGTGCTCAAGTCCAGCTCCGTCCGGCGCGACAAGCGCTCCCGCCACGCCGCCTCGGCCACAACCGCAGCCACCGGAACCGGCACACGCACAGGCACGCGCACAGGCGCCGCCGCCGCCTCGCCCCCTGTCTCCGCCGCCGGCGCGGATCGCCATTCGGCCACAGACGCTTCCCCCACGCCGGCCGGCTTGCCCGCCGGCGCGCGCAAATCGGCGTTGCCGGCCGCCCTGGCGCCGCAACTGGCCACGCTGGTCGAGGAGCCACCCGCCGCCGCCACGGCCGGCGATTGGATACTGGAAACGAAATTCGACGGCTACCGTCTGCTGACCAGGGTGGACGGGCACGACCTGCGCCTGTACACGCGCAGCGGCGCGGACTGGACGGCCAAGCTGGCGCCCCTGCAGCATGCCCTGTCCGACATGCACTTGCCGGCCGGCTGGTATGACGGCGAGATCGTCGTCTGCGATGCCCAAGGGCGGCCCGATTTCGGCCTGCTGCAGGCGGCTTTCGACGGCAAGCATACGGGCGACATCGTGTACTACCTGTTCGATTTGCCCTACTGTGGCGGCTACGACCTGCGCCAGGTGACGCTGGCCGGGCGGCGCGCGCTGCTCGAGCGCATATTGGACGCCTGCGGGCCGTCGCCGCGCGTGCGCTTCAGCCAGGCGCTGGATGGGGCGCCGCGGCAAGTGGTGGCCGCCGCCTGCCATCTTGGGCTGGAGGGCATCATCGGCAAGCGGGCCGACGCCGGCTACGTGTCGCGCCGTACCCGCGACTGGATCAAGCTCAAATGCGACCGGCGGCAAGAGTTCGTCGTGGGCGGCTATACCGATCCCCAAGGGACGCGCAGCGGGTTCGGCTCGCTGCTGCTGGGCGTGTACGACGAGGCGGGGCGCCTGCAGTACGCGGGCAACGTGGGCACGGGTTTCAATACGGCAGAGTTGAAGGACCTGAGCGCGCGCATGCAGCGGCTGGCCACGGACCGCTGTCCGTTCGACGCCGACGGGCGCATCGGCGGTCACCCGCACTGGCTGCGGCCGTCGCTGGTGGCCGAGGTCAGTTTCGGCGAGTGGACACGGGACGGTTCGCTGCGCCATGCCGTGTTCCAGGGGCTGCGTGCGGACAAGCCGGCCAGCGGCGTGCGGCGCGAGCAGGCGCGCCGGGCGGCGCCCTGCGCGGCCAGCGCCGGTGCGCGCATGGCGCCGCCCGATCCGCCCGCCGTCACGAGCAAGCTGCCGGCCCAGCTGCACGTGACCCATCCCGAGCGCGTCATCGACCGCCAGAGCGGCACGACCAAGCTGGGACTGGTGCATTACTACGCCCAGGTGGGGACGCTGATGCAAACCCACCTGAGGGAACGGCCGGTGGCACTGCTGCGCGCGCCGGACGGGGTGGAGGGCGAATTGTTCTTCCAGAAGCACGCCGGCAACCGCCTGGCCGGCGTGCATCAGCTGGACCGGGCGCTGGACCCGGACCATCCGCCCATGCTGACCATCGCGGGGACGGCAGGGTTGCTGTCGGTGGCGCAGTGGAATGTGGTGGAAATCCACACCCAGAACGCGCTGGCGCGCGCCTACGAGCGGCCCAACCGCGTGGTGTTCGACCTCGATCCGGGCAAAGGCGTGGCCTGGGCGCAGGTACAGCAGGCGGCCGTGCTGGTGCGCGCCTTCCTCGAGGAACTGGGCTTGCCGGCGTTCCTCAAGACCAGTGGCGGGCGCGGCCTGCACCTGGTCGTGCCGGTCAAGCCGCAGCACGGCTGGGACGCCGTGAAGGGGTTTGCCCAGGCCGTGGTGGCGCATATGGCGCGCCTGATACCGGACCGCTTCGCGGACAAGAGCGGTGAACGCAACCGGGTCGGCCGGATCTACATCGATTACCTGCGCAACGGGCGCGGCGCCACCACCGTGTGCGCCTGGTCGGCGCGCGCGCGGCCGGGGCTGGGCATTTCCGTGCCGGTGGCATGGGATGAGCTGGACCGGCTGAGCGGTGGCGATCACTGGACCGTACTAACGGTGGACCAGCGGCTCGACGTGGGCAACACGCCGTGGAAGGATTACGCGCGCAGCGCACGCAGCTTGACCGGACCCATGCGCCAGCTGGGATGCGACGAAGGGGCGGGCGCAGAAAACGGCAAGGCCTGAAGCGCCGGGTGCGGACCGTCAAGCCCTCGTCGAGCGTGCAGCACCCGCTTTGCGTGCGGTGCCGGCGCCGCGGCTGCGCTCCGCCTTGTGGCTGCCGCCAGTCTTGGCCGCGGCGCCCGTCTTGCGGGCCTTGGCCGCCGTCCCGGCCGTGCCGCTCGTCCTGCTGGTCTTGCCCGTGCCGGCCGCGCTGTGCGTCTTGCGGACGTTGTCCGGCTTGGCCGCATTGTCCGTCTTGCTGCCGTCACCTGTCCCGGCAGCGCTACCACTCTTGCGGGCCGCGCCATCCTTGCCGCGCAGGCTGCGCTGCAGCAGTTCCACCAGGTCGATCACATTGTCCGCGCCCGGTTCCCGCTCGGCGTGCGAAGGCCGGGTGATGGTGTGGGTCTTGCCCGCCTTGACCTTCTCGTCGACCAGGGCCATCAGGTCGTCGCGGTAGGTGTCGTGGTATTGCTGCGGGCGCCAGGGTGCGGCCATGCCTTCCACCAGTTCCAGCGCCATATCGAGTTCCTTCGGCTTGATTTCGCCCGCATGGGCGGACGGCAGCGCCAGCTCGCCCGCATCCAGCACTTCGGTCGCGTAGCGCAGGGTATTGAGGACGATGGCGTCGTCCAGGCAGAGCAGGGCGCACATGTGCTGGTGGGTGCGGATCACGACCGTCGCCACGCCCACCATGCCGGACTTGCGCAGCGTCTCGCGCAGCAGGGTGTAGACCCGCGCGCCGCCGCGCACCGGCGCCAGATAGTAGGGCTGCTCGTAAAAGGTGGGGGGAATCTCGCCGGCGCCGACGAAGCACAGGATTTCTATCGTCTGGGTCGCGGCCACGTTGGCGCGCCGCAAATCCTCGTCCGACAGCACGACGTAGTCGCCGTCCTCGTACTCATAGCCTTTGATGATGTTGTCCCAGCTGACTTCCTCGCCGCTGCGCTTGTTGTAGCGGCGGTAGCCCACGGGCGCGAAGTCGCGCCGGTCGAGCATGGTCAGGTCCAGTTCGTCGCGGCGCGCGGCCGCATGGAGTTCGACCGGGATGTGGACCAGCCCGAAACTGATCGCGCCTTTCCACAAAGCACGTGCCATGGTAGCGTCCTCCGCAAGGCCTTGTTGCCTCCCATGATGCCGGCGCCGCTGGCCGTTGGCCGTGCGCTGTTTAACATGACGGATGAAAAACTGTGAGTCTGTGTTACAAATAATATTGCTAATTATGAACTTTATGGCACACTGTTAGGATAGCAATTCTAATAATAGCGACAATAGCTGGGGGCGAATATTATGGCGGATATCGATAGCCGAAAAGACATAGTTGGCGTGTTTTTGACCACAAACGGCGAGCGGCGCGCCGAATTTCAGGCTAGTTGCGGCGAACAATTTTCCCGTTTGTTGCTGGTCGATAACATTGACGCGGCCACCGTTGCTGTGGGACGACAACGCGTCGATCTGCTGGTACTCGATTTGAGCGGCTTTGCCAGCCTGGCCGACATGGCCGGCATGGGCGCCCTGATCCGCAGCCGCAATGGCGCCCCCGTGCTGGTGCTGTGTCCTTACGTGTGCAGCGCCTGGATTCCCGAGCTGATGGCCAGCGGCCCCCTGCAATACCGTATCCTGCCCATGTTGCAAGACGAGTTACAGGTCGCCGTGGAACAGGCGATGGCGGTGTCCGCCAACCCCGTCGCGGCAGCCCAGCAAACCTTGCTGGACAAGGAAAAGGAATTGCGCGACCTGCTGACCATCCAGCGCAGCCTGCAGCGGGCGCTGGGCAGCGTGGATGACATTCCCACCATGGCCTCGCAGGTCTGCCTGGCGCTGTGCAGCTTCCCCGGCGTGCGCCATACGGCGCTGCTGCACATGAAGCAGCGCGGCGATTTGCAGCTGGTGGCGCAGGAATCGCGCAACCACCTGGACCTGGGCCGGCTGCTGGAACGGCGCGACCATCTGCTGCAGGCGCCGCTGAGCGACGTCTTCCCGCCGCTGCTGGCCGTCAGCAACGGCGAGCTGGTGCTGCTCGACGCGCCGGAAAAGGCGGGCGACCCGGAGCTGGCCCTGAGCCTGCATGACCGCGAGGTGCGCATGGTGCTGGCCCTGCCGCTGCGCAGCGAGGCGGGCGGCCCCGTGCTCGGTTCCGTCTGCCTGATGTTCGACCGCTACTTGCAGTTCTCGCGCGAGCAGTTCGCCTGCTTCGCCAGCCTGGCCCAGTTCATCAGCTTCGGCCTGGGCATGAGCGAGCTGAAACACCAGAACGACGCGCTGGCCGGCCAGTTGATGCAGATGAGCACGGTCGATGCCTTGACGGGCGCCGTCAACCGCCGCCGCGGCGAGGATATCCTGGAGACGGAGATGCGGCGCGCCCGCCGCTACGCCTTGCCGCTGGCCCTGATTACCTTTGACATCGACAACTTCCGCTCCGTCAACGACCTGTACGGCTATCCCATCGGCGACCAGGCGCTGCGCATCGTGGCCGAGACGGTGCAGACGCGCCTGCGCGGGTCCGACACGCTGGCCCGCATGCGGGGCGAGGAATTCATGGTGGTGGCCACCCACACCTGCGCCGTGGATGCCTTGAAACTGGCCGAGAAGCTGCGCGAGACCATCGCCGGGACGCCGTTGCCGGGTTGCGAGATGGTCACCATCAGCCTGGCCGTGGCCCAGGTCGGGCTGGACGAGGGCGCCATCTCCGTGCTGGACCGGCTCGACGCGGCCCTGCACCGCGCCAAGCGCGCCGGCCGCAACTGCGTGGAACTGGCGATGCAGTAAGGCCGGCCCGCACCAGGCTTACCCATGATACGACACGCCACCAGCAGCGACGCGGCCGCCATCGCCGCGATTTACAACCATTACGTGGCCACGACCACCATCTCGTTTGAAGAACAGCCGGTGGCCGTGCCCGAGATGGCGCAACGCATCGCCACCGTCGGTGCCCAGTTTCCGTGGTACGTCTACGAGACGGACGGCCAGGTGCTCGGCTATGCCTACGCCACGCCGTGGCGCGTGCGCAGCGCCTACCGCTATTCGGTCGAGTCGTCCGTATATGTGGCGCCCGATTGCGGCGGCCGGGGCATCGGCAGCCAGTTGTACGGCGCGCTGATCGAGGCGCTGCGGGCCAGGGAAATCCAGGTGGTGTTGGGCGGCATCGCCCAGCCCAACCCGGCCAGCGTGGCGCTGCACGAGCGCCTCGGTTTCGAGAAGGTCGCCCACTTCCGGCGCGTGGGCCGCAAGTTCGGCCAGTGGATCGACGTGGGCTACTGGGAATTGCAGCTGGCCTGAATGCATCGCGCGCCGCCGGGCTGGACGGCCCGCGCCGCATGCCGTAGGCTGCGGGATGGCGACGCAACGACAGGAACCGACCATGCTGCAATGGCTAAGGCAGTACCGGCGCGCGCTGCTGGCCGGCGATATCAGCGCCGGACTGGTGGTGGCGATGATGATGATCCCGCAGGGCATGGCCTATGCGCTGGTGGCCGGCTTGCCGCCGGTGGCCGGCATCTACGCCAGCATCCTGCCGCCCGTGCTGTACGCGCTGTTCGGCAGCAGTATGACGCAATCGGTGGGGCCCATGGCCATCGTGTCGCTGATGACGGGCGCCGTGCTGGCGCCGATGGCGCCGGCCGGCTCCGGCCTGTACGGCGTGCTGGCGGCCCAGCTGGCGCTGGTGGCCGGCCTGATGCTGATGCTGCTGCTGTGCGGGGCGCTGCGCATGGGTTTCCTGGCCAATTTCTTTTCCCGTCCCGTCATGGCCGGCTTCACCGTGGGCTCGGCCCTGGTGATCGCCGGCGACCAGCTGGCCGTGCTGCTGGGCGGTAGCGTGAGCCGGCCCCACCTGCCCAGCGCCGCGCTGGGCGGGGCCTCGCTGCTGGCGCTGGTGCTGGCGCGGCGCTACCTGGCGCCGCTGCTGCGCTGCTGCGGGCTGCGCCCGGCGGCGGCCGAGATCGGCGCGCGGCTGGCGCCCATGCTGGTGGTGCTGGGCGCCACGGCGCTGATGGCCACCACCAGCCTGCCGGCCCAGGGCGTGCACCTGACGGGCGCCGTGCCGGCCGGCCTGCCGCAGCTGAACCTGGCCACTTCGCGCGGCCACTGGGGCCCCTTGCTGCAGCCGGGCATGCTGATCGGCTTCATGGTGTTCTTGATGAGCATGTCGGCGGCCCAGTCGCTGGCCCTGCGGCGCAACGAAAAGCTGGTCAGCAACCATGAGCTGATCGGGCTGGGCGCGGCCAACGTGGCCAGTTTCCTGTCGGGCGGCCTGCCCGTCACGGGCAGCATGTCGCGTTCGGCCGTCAATTTCGCGGCCGGGGCCCACACGCCCCTGGCCAGCCTGATCACGGCCGCGCTGCTGGCCTGCGCGCTGGCGGCGCCCACCGGCTGGCTGGCGCTGCTGCCGCTGCCCACGCTGGCGGCCACCATCATCGTGGCCGTGCTGGGCATGCTGGAACTGGGGTCGCTGCGCACGGCCTGGCGCTACGACCGCAGCGACGCGCTGGCCTGGCTGGCCACGGCGGCCGGCGTGCTGGCGCTGGGGGTGCAGGCCGGCGTCATGCTGGGCGTGGTGCTGTCGCTGGGCACGCTGATCTGGCGCGCCAGCCGGCCCCACATCGCCGTGCTGGGGCGGATCGCCGGCACCGAGCATTTCCGCAATATCGAGCGCTATCCGGGCGAGACCCGGCCCGGCCTGCTGGCGCTGCGCATCGACGCCAATCTGTTCTTCGGCAACGTGGAAGCGGTCACCACCCGCATCGAGGATGAGCTGCGCGGCCGTCCCGGCGTGCGCCACCTGGTGCTGGTGATGACGGCCGTCAGTTCGATCGACACCACGGCCCTGTTCACACTGGCCGAACTGAACCAGATGCTGGGCCGCCAGGGCATAGGCTTGCACCTGGCCGAGGTCAAGGGGCCGGTGCTGGACCGCTTGCGCCGCAGCGACCTGCTGGAGCAGCTCAACGGGCAGCTGTTCCTCAGCATGGCCATGGCCTGGGAGTGCCTGGCCGGCCCGCAAACGGCCCCCTGAAGCGGGCCAAAATCATCCTTCAAAGCAATAAATGGTTGGACGCGACGGGCGTTAGCCCCTATGATGCGGCAGGCGGCAGGATGTTTTTCCTGCACTTTTTACAGCCCGGGGAGCTCACGATGTTGCGCAAGTTGGTCAGCCGTACGGGACGCGTGTCGATCGCGCTGTTTGTCAGCGTGGCGATGACGGCCGTGGTGACGGCGGTCCTGACGGCCTTTGCCTGGTACTTTTATCAGGCCGAGAAGGCGCAGCGCCACGAGCAGCTGCACCAGACAGTGGCCACCAGCGCCGACGAACTGGCGGCGGCCGTTTCCCTGCCGGCCTGGAACTTCGACGAGAACCAGATCCTCACCATCATGAAGAGCGGCTTGAGCAACCGCGACCTGTATGCCAGCGCCGTCACTCCGGTCGCCAGCAACCACCCTTACATCCTGGTGCGCGGACCGGGCGGCCTGCTGCGGCCGGCCGCCAAGCTGCCGACCCAGCCGGAACAGCTGGTGGCAACGCGGCCCATCATGGCCAATGGCCAGAACATCGGCACCATCAGCGTGTATGCCACGCCGGCCCTGATGCTGGAACAACTGCGCCAGCGCCTGATCACCATCATCGGCATGATCATCGTGCTCGACGCCACGCTCGTGTTCAGCCTGTACCTGCTGCTGTGGCATTTGATCCTCAAGCCTTTAAGTTCGATCGGACGCTACGCCGTCAACGTCAAGGCCGGCATGAACCCGGGCGCCATTCCGCCCAGCGACTGGTTCTTCGGCGAACTCGATACGCTGAACGCGGCCATCCGCGACATGGTGACCCTGCTCGACAGCCGCTACGTGGCCATGCACGCGTCCGAGGAACGGCTGCAGATCGCCAGCAGCGCGGCGGCCATCGGCATCTGGGACTGGAACATCCTCACCGGCGACGTGGTGTGGGACGAACAGATGTTCCGCCTGCACGGCATGGAAGGGGGGCGTGGCGGCCTGCCCATGGCGCAGTGGACCCGGATGCTCCATCCGGACGACGCGCTGCCGGTGCAGGCGCTGCTGGACCAGGCCTTGCAGGGCAGCGGCGAGTTCGATGCCGAATTCCGCATCGTGTGGGCCGACGCCAGCGTGCACCACATCAAGGGCGACGCCATGGTGTTCCGCGACGCCGAAGGGCGGCCGGCCCGCATGGTGGGCGTCAACTACGACATCACGGCCCACAAGGTGGCCCAGCAGGAGCTGCGGCGCCACCGCATCCACCTCGAGGAGCTGGTGGCCGAACGCACGGCGGCGCTGTCGGTGGCCGTGCTGCAGGCGCAGGCGGCCAACCAGGCCAAAAGCACCTTCCTGGCCAACATGAGCCACGAGCTGCGCACGCCGCTGCACTCGGTGATCGGCTTCTCGCGCCTGATGGCCGACTCCAAGCACATGCTGCCGGAGGAAAAACGCAACCTGGCCATCATCCACCGCTCGGGCGAGCACCTGCTCACGCTGATCAACGACATCCTCGAACTGTCCAAGATCGAGGCCGGGCGGGCCGTGCTGCAGACCGAGCTGCTCAACCCGCAGGACATGCTGCAGGAAGTGATGGACATGGTCAGCATGCGCGCCGGCCAGCGCGGGGTGGCGCTGGTGCTCGACAGCGCCGGCCTGCCGACGGCGGCCCGGGTGGACGGTACCAAGCTGCGCCAGGTGCTGCTGAACCTGATGTCGAACGCCGTCAAGTTCACCAGCCGGGGCAAGGTGACGCTGCGCGCGCGCGGGGTGGCGCGGGGCGAGTGCTGCGAGCTGACGTTCGCCGTCATCGACACCGGGCCCGGCATCGCCGAGGCGGACCAGGCCCGCATCTTCGAGCCCTTCATCCAGGCCGACGGTCCCGGCGCCAAGGAAGGTACGGGCCTGGGCCTGACCATCTCGCGCGAATTCGTGCAGCTGATGGGCGGCACGCTGACCGTGCAGTCGGTGCCGGGCGCCGGTTCCACCTTCCAGTTCACGGTGGCGACCCAGCTGGCCGGGGCGCCGGCGCCGGCGGCAGGGGCGGCAGGGG